>JBCCTM010000184.1:0-6697 GCA_039198535.1 Pseudomonadota bacterium | reverse complement strand
GTATCATGCCGCGCAAAGCTTGGGCGCGCTGGCGACCGGCGTCGATCTGTCGCCCGCCATGGTGGCCGCCGCGCGAGGCCGTCCGGGCGGCCGCGCGCCGGAATTCCTGATCGGGGACGCCCGCGCCTTGCTGACCCGCCCGGCCGGGTTTGACGCCGTGGCCGCCAATTTCACCGTCTTGGAGACGGGCGACGCGCCCCGCTGTCTGCGCGAGGCCCATGGCGCGTTGAAGCCAGGAGGGCGCCTGGCCTGGACCTGCTGGCCAGGCCCCTCCGGCGGTCGGGTGTTCGAATTGGTGGAGACGGCTGTGCTCTCCGTCGCCGGCGCGCAGCAAAGGTCCCCGATGCGACGTGGGCTCGCGGCGGAGGCGGCGGAAGCGTTGACCCGCGCCGCCGGATTTACCGATGTGGCGTCGTTGACGCTGGAGCTGGCCGCGCCCGCCGATCCCGCCGCGCTCCTCGACGCCGCCGCGGCGCTCGATCCGGCCGCGGCCCCGCGCTTCGACGACCCGGCCGCCGCGCGGCGCGCCATGGTCGAGGCGTTGCAAAACGCCCTGCACAATGACTTGGAGCGGGACGCGGTCGCTGAGCTGCGCTGCCAAGCGGTCATGGTGATGGCGCGGCGCGCCGGTGGCGACGCCGGCGACGCCGGGGCCGCGGCGCCTGGCGCTGGGCCGCTGGCTCGAATGCTCCGCTGGCTGCGGGGTGGCAGAAGCTAACGCCGGGCCCCTCGCACAGGGCCCAGGCGAGACGGATGAGGAGTGGAGAGATGGCGGATCCGGTATGGCGCATCACCTGGCTCGGGCATGCGAGCTTCCGCATAGAGACGGGCGGTCAAGTGCTGCTGATCGATCCTTGGCTGACCGGCAACCCGAGCTTTCCGGACGCGCGGCGGGACGAGGCCATCGCCGGGGCCACCCATATCCTGCTCACCCATGGCCATTTCGACCATGTGGACGGCGTCGCCGAGATCGCCGAGGCCACCGGCGCCACGGTGCTTGGCATCGTGGAGTTGGCGGCGCGCCTCGGCGTGAAGGACGCGGTCGGCCTCAATAAGGGCGGCACGGTCGCGCTGGGCGATCCCGCGCAATCCGTGGTCGCGGCGACCATGGTGAACGCGGTCCACAGCAGTTCCATCATGATGGACGGCGCGCCGCTGTGCGCAGGCTCGGAGGCGGGCTGGATGATCCGATCCCATGGCGAGACGCTGTACTTCGCCGGCGACACGGATGTGACCGCCGACATGGCGCTGTTTCAAGAGCTCCATACCCCACGCATCGGCGTGCTGCCGATCGGCGGACATTTCACCATGGACAGCCGCCGCGCCGCCTTCGCCTGCAAGAAATTCTTCGATTTCGAGGCGGTGATCCCCTGCCACTACGCGACCTTCCCGCTGCTCGAGCAGTCGGCGGACGCGTTCGCACAAGCCGTCGCGCCCACCAAGGTGCTGGCCCCGGCGGTGATGGAGACGGTGGCGCTTTGAGCGTCGCCGCCGCGGAACGGCCAAGAAGTTGCGCTATTCGTCCTCCTAAGCACATCAGAGTTGTTGCAAATTCGAGGGAGGTCGTCGCCATGAAGAGATCATGTGACCTGGTGGGCGCGCCGCGGCGCGCCCGGTGGTTGTCGGCGCTCTGCGCCCCCGCGTTTGGGCTCGCCATGGTCTCCACCAGCGGCGGCGTCTCCGGCGTCGCTTTCGCCAAGGCTGTGCAAAGCACCGCCGATAAGACCCTCTGCGAGCGTCGGGGCGGCAGCGTCGTCAACGGGGCTTGCTCGACGCCGACGCAGGAGGGCGTCTGCGCCCGGCGCGGCCAGGCCTATGACTACCGGACCGATCAGTGCGCTTAAGCGCGGCCGCCATGCTGGTGGCGGGGCTGGCGCTCGCCGCGCCCAACGCCTTCGCCGCTCCGCCGGGTATGGCGTGCCAGGCGGGGGTGCGGGCCTGCCTCTCCGCGACGCCGGCGGAGTGCTTGGGGCCCGGCGTCGACGCTGAAGGATGCGCCGCGCCCGCTCAAACCGCGCGCGCCTGCCTCACCGCGGCCGCGGCCGCTTGCGATCCCGGCTCGGAAAGCGAGCCCTTTGCGGCGCGCCGCGCGTTCTCGGGCGTCGATAGCGATGGTCGCGCCGTCCTCTACTGCCTCGGCCCCGATGGGGTGGTCGACTATGAGACCCCCAGCGGACGCTGGCGGACGGGGGTTTGGATGCGCGCGGATGGCTGGGTGATCATGTCCATGAATGACGGCTACGCGGTGCATGCGGCGGAGCTGGAGCAAGACGCGCTGCGCGGCGCGGCGTGGAACCAGACGGGCCTTCGCTGGCATTACCGCCTCGAAGAGCTGACGGAGGTTCCCGCGGGCAGCGAGAGCGCCGCCACCTGCCTCGGCGGCGCCCATCTCAGCTAGCGCCGCGCCCGGGCCGGCGCGTTTTGCGGCGCTGGGGTTAAGATCCCCTCCCTTCGGAGCCGCCTCGCCCCAAGTGACCCGACGAGCGTTGGGGGCGGGGCAAGGGTTTATCGGCGGAGCCGACGCGCATGCGCCCTTGCGCCGCCCGCAACGCTCGTCGAGGCGACGGGGGTGAGGCGGGGCCGGAGGGAGGGGATCGTCCCCTCCCTTTGGAGAGCTGAGCGTCTTCCCCGCTCCGCCGCCGAGCCATCGGCGCTGCTCGGCGGCGATGCAGACAGCGAAAAGATCTCGAAGGCGCCGGGCATTTCCCTATGCTGCCGCCCATGCTTGGCTTGGGGGAGCATAAATGGCGGAGACCACCGGCAAGATCTTCATCAATTATCGCCGTTCCGACGCCAAGGTTTGGGCCGGCCGTGCGGCTGAAAAGCGAGAGCTTCAAGCGCGACGTGGCGGGGCTGGTGCGCCAGATTGAGGAGGGGATCGCCGAAGCCGCAGGGGCCGAGCGCGTCGTCAAGGCGGAGCGGGAGCGCGCAGAGAAGGCGGCCCGGGCCGCGGAGGATGCGTGGAAAAATGATAAGCTTCTGGCGGAGCAGCAGGCGAGCATCGGCCCCAACCTCTCGCCCGAGGAGCTGCGCAAGGCCGAAGAGCTGGCGAATTGGGAATTCGTCAAGGACAAGCAGGACCGGGCGCTGCTGCGCGATCATCTGGCGCGGTTCCAGGGCGGCGCGTCGGAGCCCTGGGCGCGCGAGGTGTTGGAAGCGCTGGAATGGGCGGCTCTGGATGACGCGTCCAGCAGCGAGGCCATCAAGGAGTTTTTGGATGAACACCCGAAGGGCGCCTATCGGGATGCGGCGTCCCAACGCTACCAGCGCCGCCTGGCGGAGGAGGTCGCCGCCGCGGCGGCGGCGCAGCGGGAGGCTAAGGCCGGCATCGCCTGGCGGGCTGTCAAAGACAGCGAAGACCCTGCTCCCTTGCGAGACTTCGCGCAGAGCTATCCCGACAGCGCGCACGCGGCGGAGGCGACCCTTCTGACCAACGCTTTGGTCACCCGCCGCCTGTTGGTGGTCGGCGGCCTCGTCGTCACCGCGCTGGGAGGATTTGCCTATGCGGCGAATAAGCGGGAAGTCGACGCCTGGTTGCTCGACAGCTCAATCCGCACGCTAGAGGGCCACTCGGACTCGGTCACGAGCGTGGCGATCACGCCGGATGGGCGGCGGGCGCTGTCCGGCTCTTACGACAAGTCGCTGAAGCTGTGGGACCTGGGCGTTTAGCGGCGTCGCCGCCGCTCCGGAGCTCCGCGCCTGCGCCAAGCGTTCGGCGCATGGGGCGAGCCGCGACCGGGGGCAGCATGTTCACGTCCGTCGGCATCTCGCCAAGCCTTGAGCGGCGCGCCGCGCGGGCGATCCGTCGCGAACGGCGCGTGGGGGCCTCAATGGCCCCGAGCGGCGTATCTCCTCTGTGGTCTCTTCCGCCTCATGACGCGGCCGTGGCGGGGGCTTCGCGGGGGGTGCGGATCACCACGGCGTCGACCACGTATTTCGTGATCGTGAGGCTCAGCGCCAGGCGCAGCACGAAGGTGCCGAGCTTCTCCGGCATGGTCACCGGTCGGATCGGGGAGAGCTCCGCCTCGAAGATGTCGAAGAAGTCGAAGAACAGCACTTTCAAAAAATTATCGAACAAAAACAGCGTGAAATCATAGCTGAGCCGCACATAGGCCAGCGTGAAGTCGATCTCGTTCTCGGGGATCCGGCCGTCGAACACCTGGTAGGCGAGGATCGAACCGAGCGAGAGCGAGAAGATCGCCAAGATCGCCCATGCCGCGCCGAACGCCCGGTTGGCGACACGGGCGTAGGCGGGGCTCAAGCCGAAGGCGCGTTTCAGGCGGAAGGCGTGGCTGTCCCGCTCAAGGCGCAGCAGAAAATAGGCGGCGATCGCCCCGGCGCCGAGATAGGCGGCGCTCAGGAACGGCCCGAAGAAATCCCCGGAGTTCGAGCCCACCAGCGCCGTGAACAGCGCGCCGATCACCACCAGCGCCGCCACGGAGATCGCCGCGCCGACCGCGAAGCCGATCGGCAGCATCGCTAGAAAAAACACCACCCGCGCCAGCATGCCCCAGCCCCCATCCCATCGCACCGCGCGCCGCTCTCCATCCCCCCGCGGCGACGCCCCTCCTTGCTGATACGGTGGCGACCATGTGAGCGGCAAGGCCGGCGCCCATCAAGGTCGTCGCCGGGGGCGATCGGCGCCGGCGACTAAGTCCCTTCGGCCTCTTCCCGGAGGCTTTCGAGCTCCAGCCATTCCTCTTCCGCCGAGGCCAGTTTGCTCTGACGCTCCACCAGCAGGTCAGTCGCTTGTTGAAACTTCTTTGGCTCGTCCTGGTAGAGGTTTGGGGTGCCGAGGAACGCCTCCAGCTTGGCGATCTCGGCCTCCACGCGCTCCAACTCGGCCGGCAGCGCCTCCAGGCGTTTGGTTTGCGCGAACGTCAAACGCGTCCGTGTCGCCTCGGCGGCTTTCTGCGGCGCGGGCTCGGGCGCGGCGCTTTTTCCTTTTTTCCCGCTTCCGCCGGCCTTCCGCGTCGCGCCGGGCGCGTGACCCGCTTGGGTGATCACATCGCTCCATCCACCCGGATAGACGACCGCACGTCCATCGCCCTCCATGGCGATGGTCTGCGTGGCGACGCGGTCGATGAAATCGCGGTCATGGCTCACCAGCAGCAGCGTGCCGTCATAATCCGCCAGCACTTCCTCCAAGAGATCCAAGGTCTCCACATCGAGGTCGTTGGTGGGCTCGTCGAGCACCAACAAATTGCTCGGCCGCGCCATGATCTTGGCCAGGAGGAGCCGCGCGCGCTCGCCGCCCGACAGCGCGGAGACCGGGCCGCGCGCCTGCGCTTCGGAGAACAGAAACTCTTTGAGGTAGCCCACCACATGCTTCGGCGCGCCGCGCACCAGGATCTGGTCGTGATTGCCTTTGACGCCGAGCAGCGTGTCGTCGGTCAGCGTCTCCCAGAGCGAGGCGTTCGGATCGAGCGTCTCACGGTTTTGGTCGAACAGCGCCGCCTGCACATTGGCGCCGACGCGCACGCCGCCTGTATCGGGCTCGATCTCGCCGGTGAGAAGCTTCAGCAGCGTTGTTTTTCCTGCGCCATTTGGCCCCACCAACGCCACCCTGTCCCGCCGCTCGATTTTGATGGAGAACCCCTCGACGATGCGCCGCGGCGGGCCGTCCGATTGCGGAAAACTCTTGGCGATCTCCTTGGCCTCGATCACCAGCTTGCCGGAGCGTTCGCCGGCGTCCAGCGCCATGGCGCCCGCCCCGCGGCGGCCCACGGCCTCGCGGCGCGCTTGGCGCAGCGCCTCCAGCTCGGCGACGCGCCGCACATTGCGCTTGCGGCGACCGGAGACGCCATGGATGATCCAATGCTCCTCCCGCCGGATTTTGGCGTCCAGTTTCCGCGCGGCCTGGTCCTCCTCCTCAAAGGTTTTGTCGCGCCAATCCTCAAAGGCGGAGAAACCGCGCTCGAGGCGCCGCGCGCGGCCTCGGTCGATCCAAAGCGTGGCGCGGCTCAGCCGGGCCAGAAAGGCGCGGTCATGGCTGATGAGGACAAAGCCTGAGCGCGTTGCGGCCAGTGTCTCCTCAAGCCATTGAATAACCTGAATATCCAGATGGTTTGTCGGCTCGTCGAGCAGCAGCAAATCCGGCTCTCCCGCCAGCGCCCGCGCCAACGCCGCGCGGCGGCGCTCGCCACCCGAGGCCGCGGCGGGGTCGATGTCGGGGCGAAGGCCCAGCGCGTCCACCATGATCTCCGCCTTGTAATGCTCGGCCGGATCGAGCGCCGCGGCCGCGGCGGCGCCCAGCGTTTCATGGGCGGAGAGATCCGGATCCTGCTCCAGATACGCCACCCGCGCGCCGGGTTGGACGAAGCGCTCGCCGCCATCCGGAGCGACGAGACCTGACATGATCTTGAGCAGGGTGGATTTCCCTGACCCGTTGCGTCCCACCAGCGCCAGCCGATCGCCGCGGCCGACGGCGCAAGCGACGCCGGTGAACAGCGGATCGCCGCCCCAGGTCAGGGTGATGTCAGAAAGGGTGAGCAGGGGCGGATTGGGCATGCCAGCGCCTCTAGCAGATCCGCGCCGCGCGTGCAGCGCTTCAGGGCGCGGAAAGATTTATGGGGCAAACTCCGCGGCGTGAGGACTTGCCGGGGTCGGAAAATGCGCATCGGCGGCGACGCAGGTTCAGGGCTGTTATCGAGCCTTCTCGCGCGAGCGAAGTCCGTCAGGCTGTGGGGCCCGCATG
>JBCCTM010000183.1:0-6728 GCA_039198535.1 Pseudomonadota bacterium | reverse complement strand
GGAGGTTCGAGTCCTCTCATCCGCACCAACGGCAATTCGCCCCGCGAAACGCCGGACGATGTATCCGAAAAGCGCAGGGCGGCAGGCGTTTGCTTGCAAACGTCGAGAGCCCCCGAGTTCGAACTTTCTCTGGCCAGGCGCGCCAACGGCTTTTCGCTCAGCGAAACGCCGGAAGATGTATCCGAAAAGCGCAGGGCGGCAGGCGTTTGCTTGCAAACGTCGAGAGCCCCCGAGTTCGATCTTTCTCTGGCCAGGCGCGCCAACGGCAATTCGCCCCGCGAAATGCCGGACGATGTCGCCAAACCGTGCAAGGCGGCAGGCGTTCGCTCGCGAACGTCGAGAGCCTCAGCGTTCCTTCTGTCTGTTTAGGCCAACAGGCGCCGCCGCCAATTCGCGCAGCGAAGATGCCTCCTTACGTGGCAGGGCGGCAGGCGTTTGCTTGGAACCGTCGAGAGGCCCTCTCTTCGCGCGCCAACGGGAAAGGGAGCCCTCGCACTATCGCCGGGTGCGGCCCGTTGGCGGGCCTTGCCCCGGCTCTCTGCGAGCCGCTGCCGTCGCGTGGCGCGCCTTTGAAATCCGGCTCCCGGACCTTGGCGGCGCTGTTCTTGCGAAGTGGAGAGCGCTGGCTCTTGGCCACCGAGACGTGGCTTCCGAAACTTGGCCGCGGCCTCTTGGCAACGGATCATCACGCCCATGTGACCTCTGAGCCCCGCCTTCTCCGCATTTTCGCCGCGGATCAGGTCGCTTTTGCAACGAGCGACCCAACTGACTGGGCGAGGGGGACACGCCTTGAAGGAGCCGCCCGTGACCGAGCACTCAAGCGCAGCCGCTCCGCGCGCCCCGATCCAACTTCTCGACCAATTCGGTTATCCCGTCACGGTGCTGGGCGCGCCGGAGCCGGAGCGCGCCGTGGACGCCTGGAACGCGGCCGTCAGGGCTTTTCTCGCCCACGGCGCCAGCACCCCGGCGCATTTGGCGGATGCGTTGGCGGCGGCTCCCCTGGGCTTCCCGCTGGCGGAGGCGGCGAAGGGTTTTTTCTTACTGCTGCTGGGGCGTCCGGAACTGAGAGACACCGCCGCCGACGCGCTGCGCGCCGCGCAACACGCGCTGCCGCAGGCGACCGCTCGAGAACAGGCGGTGGCTGAGGCGCTGGCGCTTTACCTGTCCGGCTCGCCCGCCCGGGCCGCCGATCGCTTGGACGCCGCTTTGAGCGCCGCGCCCGGGGACGGGTTGCTGATGAAGCTGGTGCATGGTCTGCGGTTTGTGCTGGGCGATCTCCAGGGCATGCGCCGGAGCATCGAGGCGGCGCTGCCCGCCTTCACGCCGAGCCATCCCGCCTACGGCTACGCGCTTGGCTGCCACGCCTTTGCGCTCGAGGAGACCGGGTCCTATCTCGCCGCCGAACGGGCCGGGCGCGCCGCCGTGGCCCGCGCTCCGGACGACGCCTGGGGCCTCCATGCGGTCGCCCATGTGATGGACATGACCAACCGCACCGGAGACGGCGTGGCGTGGATCACGAGCCAGACGGGCAAGTGGGGCCACTGCAACAATTTCGGCTATCACATCTGGTGGCATCTGGCGCTGTTTCACTTGGATCGCGGCGAAATCTCAGAAGTGCTCCGCCTGTATGACGCGCATATCCGCCACGACCACACCGATGATTATCGCGACATCTCAAATGGCGCGTCGCTGCTGGCGCGGCTCGAATGCGAAGGCGTTGATGTGGGCGACCGCTGGGAGGAGATGGCGTCTCTGGCGGAGCGGCGCACCGAGGATGGCTGCGTCGTATTCGCCGATCTGCATTACCTGCTCGCCCTCGGCGCCACAGGGCGGGAGGCCGCCAGCGGGCGCTTGATCGGAGCGCTCCAAAGCGCGGCCCAGCGCAAGATCAGCTGCATGGACCAGGTGGCCGACGCCGCCGGGGTCGCCGCCGCCCACGGTCTGCACGCGTTCGCCATGGCCGATTACGTCCAAGCCCATGCGGCGCTCTCCTCAGCGTTGCCGAAGCTGCAGCGCGTCGGCGGCAGTCATGCGCAGCGGGATGTGTTCGAGCGCTTGGCGATCGAGGCGGCGTTGCGGTCGGGCCTCTTGACGGAAGCCCGCCGCGCCATTCAAGACCGGACCCGCCGCCGCGGCGCGTTGGACGCCTATGCTGAGATCCGTCTCGCGCGCATCGCCACCCTCGCCGAGGAGGCCAAAATCGCCGCGGGTTAACCCGGGCGAGGCGCGGGCGGGCGCGCCGGTTGCGACACGGGGGGCGACTGCGACATAGGGGGCGACTGCGACATGGGGGGCGACTGCGACATTGGGGGGCGACATGGAGCAGCGGCGCATGGCGCGAGCACTGCAATCTGAACGACACGGCCCCTTGCCGCTCCAGCCGGGGTGTGGATTTCAATCGAGGCTGAGCGCGCGATGACAGCGCCCCATGACGAAGGGACCGACCGCGCGCTGCGCTTCTGGCTCGGGCTGAGCCTGCTTCTGTTGCTGATCGAACGGCTGCCAGGGCCGCTCGGCGGCTGGTCTATCTCAGCCTTCGGCTATGTGGGCGCGGCCGAGCCGGTGATCTTTTTGCTCGGGGCGAGCATCGCGGCGCCGCTGGTCCGGGTCTACGCCGAAGCGGGGGCGGCGCAAGGCGCCCTCCGATCGCTCCACCGGAGTTGGCAGCTGTATTGGCGGTATTTGGGCGCGATCCTGATCTCGGGCGCGCTGTCGGCGCTTTTGATCGGCGGGGATCGGGCGACGGCTCTGGCGGGCCTTGATCTATCGCCCTTGGCCGCCGACCCGGCGACCACGCTTTTTGAGATCGCAAGCTTCCAATTTCTGCCCGCGTTCTTTGCGGTGGCGGGCGTCTATGTGGCGATCCTGGCGCTCAGCGTTCCGCTGATCGGGCTGGCCCGGCTCAACCTCTATTGGGGCCTCGCATGCGTAGCCGCCGCCTATCTCGCCGCGCAGTTTGGCGTCGGCTTCCCGGGTTGGACGCTTAATCCCCTGGCTTGGGCGCTCTTGTTCATGGCCGGCGTCGCGTTCGGGGCGGGCTGGATCAAGACCCCGGAGGTCACTCCGGGCGCGGGGCTCGACCGGCGTTTCTTTGCGGCGACGGCGATTCTTGCGATCGCGTTGGCGGTCGCTCCCAGCGCGGTTCTGGGCGGGGCCTGGCGAGGGGCGGCGACGCCCCTCGGCTGGGAGGCGGAGGCCACGCTGGGCCCCGTCCGATTGCTCCATTTCGCCGCGCTCGCCTATTTCGCGCTTGTCGCCACGGCGTCTCTTCAGCGCCGCAATATCTTTGCGACCGGCGCGGCCCGCGAGATCGCGACGCTTGGCGCACAGGCGCTGGTGACGCTCGTGGCCTTGCATCCCGTGGCCGCGCTCGCCCAGGCGCTGGCGCGGCCCTCCCTGGGCGCGCCCTTCCTCGGCCCAGTCTTGGCGATCCTGGTCGCGGTCGCCGCGGTGGCGCTGCTGTTCCTTTGCGTCGCCACCGCGCGCTGGTTCGACGATCCGCCCTGGGGCAAGCCAGCGCCAAAGCCGCGGGGCTGATATCGGTCCCCAAAAGCGCGATCTCGCCTGGCGCATCCGCGCAAAGGCGATATCCTCAGAGGCTGCTGGGCGGCGCGCGGACGGACGGATATGACAGAGCTCAGGGCCGGCCCGGACCGTCGGCTGCAGGATTGGATCGGACGCAGCGAAGAGGTTCGCGATACCATTGATCTGCGGCGAGCGGAGGCGTTGCATGCGGCGCTTGATCTGCCTGGCGATCCCCCGCGCAAAGGCGACCCGCTGCCGCCGCTTTGGCGCTGGCTCTATTTTCACACGCCGCTCCGACGTGGCGATCTGGGAAGGGACGGCGCGCCGGAGCGTGGCCGCGGGCTGATCCCTCCCGTGCGCCCGCCGCGGCGCATGTGGGTGGCCGGGCGGTTCCGGTTCCAACGCCCGCTCATGCTCGGCGCGGCGGCGACGCGGCTGAGTTCCGTCGCCGACATCACCCGGAGAGAGCGCCGCGCGGGGCTTGGAAGCGTCGCCAGCCTCTCGGAGACGCGTCTCACCCTCCGCCATGAGATCATGACCCGGGACGGCGCGGCGGAGACGGAAGAGCAGGATATTCTGTTCCAGCATCCGGCCGCCCGGGCCGCGGACGCGGAGGCTCGGCTGCAAGAGGCGCGGCGGGATGAGGCGTGGCGTCGGGTCTGGACCGCCGATCCGATCTTGCTCCATCGCTTTTCCGCGCTCACCGCCAACAGCCACCGCATTCATTACGATCTCGACTACTGCCGGGATGTCGAAGGCCATGACGGCCTGGTGGCGCATCCGCCGCTGCTGGCGTTCCTTATGCTCACCCTGGCGCGGGATGAAGGCGTGGATCGATCGGTGGCGGCGTTTGAGTTCCGCTTGATCTCACCGGTCGTGCATACGGAGGCGTTCGAGGTGTGCGGCCGGCCTTTCACCGGGCGGGCTTTGGCCGCGGAGACCGGGGAGGCGCCGGGCGGCGGCCGCAGCAAGCGGGACGCGCCCATCCGTGAGGCCGACGGCGCCGATCTGTGGATCCGCGCCGCCGCGCCCAGCGGTCGATGGAGCCGTCGCCTCGCCATGGTGGGCCGGCTGCTCTACCGTTGAGGCGCGACTTTTGCGCGTTTTTTTACCGTTAATCAGCATACGCCCGGCAAGCTGCTGGTGCGGTATGCGGGCGTTCGCCGCTTCTGAGTGGAGCGCGCGCCTGGCCGCCTTCTGCGCGAACGAGGCGACCATGACGGCGATGGACGAGATCACTTTGGCGGCCCGGCGGCCCCGCGAGCGCGCGGTGCGCTTGGGGCGCGTGGTCTCCGTCACGGGCTCAAGCGCGGTCATGGAAGTGGAGCGGCCCGACGGCGGGGGAGCCAGCGCCGCCGTCGCCTCACAGAAACCCGCGGGCGCGGAGCCGCAGATCGGCGAATTGGTCCGAGTGGAGACGTCGGCCGGCGCGGCCTACGCCATCATCTCCTCCATGCGGCTCGAAGGCGAGCGCCAGGTGTGGTTCGCGGAGATGGAGCTCATGGGCGAGGCCGCCTGGAGCGCACCGGGCGATCTCGGGCCGTTCCGGCGCGGCTTGAGCGCTTACCCGACCCTGGGGGCGCGCGTCTTCCAGGCCGGACGCGCCGATCTTGAGCGCGCCTATGATCTGGGCTCTCCGGATCCCTGCGTCTCGGTGGGCGCCCTTCATCAGGATCCAAGCCTTCCCGCCAATATCCGCATTGATGAGATGCTGGGTAAGCACTTCGCGGTGCTCGGCGCGACGGGCACGGGCAAATCCTGCTCGGTGGCGCTCATCCTCCAATCCATTCTCGATCTCTGTCCCCATGCCCATGCGCTGATGCTGGACGCCCATGGCGAATACGCCCGCGCCTTCGCCGGCCGCGCCGAAGTCATCACCCATCGCGATCTGCGGCTGCCCTATTGGGTGCTGACCCATGAGGAGATCAGCGAGGTTCTGGTCGACGACCAGGAGGGCTACCGCGGCGAAATGGAGCTGTTGGGCGATCTGATCCGGTAGGCCAAGGCGATCTACGCTGCGGGAGGCGGCGGCGGCGCGACGCGCGGCGGTGATCCCAATTTAGCCGTGCGGCGCCATCGCCGCGCCACCGACATCTCCGCCTTCTCCGTTGACACGCCGAGCCCCTACCGCATCGCCGATCTGCTGCGGTTGATCGATGAGCGCATGGGCTCGCTGGAGCATCAGGAGGCGATCTCCACCCACCGCCGGCTCCGGGGCCGCATCGACGCGCGCCTGCGGGACAGCCGCTATGATTTCATGTTTGGCGCGGATGCGGCGGAAGTGGATCTGGCCGACGTGCTCGCGCGATTGTTCCGCCTCCCCGTCGACGGCAAGCCGCTGGCCATCGTCGAACTCTCAGGCCTGCCATCTGAGGTGTTGAGCGTGATCGTCTCGGTCACGGCCCGCACCGCCTTTGATTTCGCCATCCGCGGCGATGGGCGGGTGCCGATCACGCTGATCTGCGAGGAGGCGCATAATTACATTCCCGCCGACAGTTCGCTCGGCTTCCAGCCCGCGCGCCGCGCCATCGCCAAGATCGCCAAGGAGGGGCGGAAATACGGGGTGTGCATCGGCGTCGTGACCCAGCGGCCCTCAGAGCTGGATCCAACGATCCTCTCCCAGTGCAACACCGTGATCTCCATGCGGCTCTCCAATGAGTTGGACCAGCAGCTGGTGCGCTCCGCCGTATCCGACGCCGCCGCGGGCCTGATGCGGTTTCTGCCCTCGCTCGCTTCGGGCGAGGCGATTGCGTTTGGCGACGGCGTGCCTTTGCCCATGCGCCTGACCTTCCGCCGTTTGCCCGCGAATCTGACGCCCGGCGGCGCGGTGACGCCGTTCTCTCAGGGCTGGGCGGCCGATAGCGAGACGGTCGATTACGCGCGGGAGATCGTCGAGCGCTGGCGCAAGAATGAGCCGACGGACCGGGCCGCCGCCACGCCTCAGCCGACCCAGCGTCCGCTGTCGCGCCGGCGATCGACGGAGACGCCGGCGCCGCCAGGGGCAGCCGCGCGCCGCCCAGAGCCGCCGCGTGACCCCTCCCGTGGCGGCTGGGGCCGAAAAGAGACCTGAAGTCGCGCCGTCGGCGCGCCGGGTGAAGCCCCCGCGGCGCCGAGCCGGCAGGAGCGGGTGGGTGGGATGGGCCCGTTGGCGCGGCCCGGGTGAGCGTGTAGACCGGGGCGACACGGATAGGCGGGCGGGGTGT
>JBCCTM010000182.1:0-6741 GCA_039198535.1 Pseudomonadota bacterium | reverse complement strand
CGCGCCAATGGCGCGCAGGTGGTGGGGCGGAATGAGGAACTGATCTCCTTCCGACGCGGCCTCGAAGATACGTCGACGAACGAGAACGTACTAGTAAAGTATTTGAACGTCGCTCGGGAACCGGCGCGTTTTCAGGGCACCATCGTTCTGGTCCACGAGTATATTGATCAAGTAAAAAACCCGAGGGACGCTTGGATTTACAATTCCGGGGCCCGGCGCGTGTTGCGCGTGCCGACGCTCGCGTATGATTCGCCGCTGGAGTTTTCAGACGCGGGCGCGACGACCGATGATTTCGACATGTATAACGGCGCCCCGGACAAATATAATTGGAAGCTCCTGGGCAAGCGGGAGATGTTTATCCCCGTGAACGGCTTTCGCATGGCCGGCGCGTCCGCCGTTGAGGATTTGCTGGCGGTCGGGCATTTCAACCCGGATTTCACGCGATATGAGAAGCGGCGGGTTTGGGTCGTGGAGGCGACGCTCAAGCCCAATGACCGGCATATCTATGAGCGCCGCGTGTTTTATTTGGACGAGGATGGCTGGGTGATCACCCTGGCGGACCAGTATGATGCGAGAGGCGATCTTTGGCGGGTGAAAGAACTCCACACCGCCTTCATCTCCACCAACGCCGCGCGCTTTAACACGGGCATGGCCGTCTATGATCTGAAACGCGGCGGCTATCTCGCCGTCGGATTGTTGGCCGGCTCAAAGAGTTCGATCCGCTTCGACACCGAGATTAGGGACCGGGAGTTCACGCCAAATTCACTCCGCCGGAAGGGGCGCTGAGGCGGCTTAATCGTCGTCGCCGACAATGAGATCCACGGGGGCGGTGATCACGTCCGCCGTGGTCTCAAGCACCGTGCCGACGGCGCTCGCCGCGCCGCAGCCGGCGAGGCCCAGGCAGATCGCCAGGGTCAGAAAGACTGAGCTGTGTGGCTTCGCGTCGCGCATGGCGGGTCCGTTCACAAGGGGTGCAATCGAAACAGTATGTGCCCGCGCCCATGAAGAAAAATGAAACGGGCGGCGCCGATGACCACCCCCGCCTGCGCGTTAAGGCGCGTAGGCGAGCCAGAGCACCGGGACAATCAGAGCGGTGGCGGCGGCGTTGAGCGCGAAGGCGAGGGAGGCGAACGCGCCGGCGCGCTCGGAGCGGCGGAAGGCTTGCGCGGCGCCGATGCCGTGGCTGCAGAGGCCAATGGCGAAGCCCCTCGCCCGGTCATCCCGCACCCGCGCCAGATCCAGGACCAACCCGCCCCGCGCGCCGCCCACCACGCCGGTGGTCACCACCACGGCGGCGGTGAGCGAGGGCAGGCCGCCCAGTTTCTCTGAGACGCCCATGGCCACTGGAGAGGTGGCTGGTTTGGGCGCGATGCTGGCCAGCGTCGTGGCGTCCGCCCCGGCCAACGCGGCGAGGCTCAGCGCCAGTCCCGAGGCGATCACGGCGCCGAGCCCGAGCACCCCCAGCACCGGGAGCGCCAAGGCCCTGATCTCACGCAGCGCCCGGTAGAGCGGCGCCGCCAACGCCACCGTCGCCGGGCCAAGCAGCACATGGATGAATTGCGCCCCTTCGAAGTAGCGGGAGTAGGGCGTCTGGGAGGCGTAGAGCCCGGCGGATAGCGCGATGATGGCGATGAACACGGGGTTGCAGAACGCCGAGCGGCCGCTCCGCTCCCAGAGCCAACTGGCCGCCGCATAGGCGAGCAGCGTCGCCGTCAAGGCGCCGAGCGGGTGCGCGGAGAGATAGCTCCAGAGGCGGAAGAACGGCTCATCCATCGCGCCGCCCCCCGCCGTGATCCGAAGGTTGATCCTGAGGCTGCGGGCCGGCCAGGCGGCTGAGGCCGTCAAACAGCCAGGCCGTCAGCACGATGCTCAGCAGCGTCGCCACCACGATGGCCAGGAAGAAGGCGAGCCAAGCTTCGGCCAGCAGGCTCAGATGCAGCGTCACACCGACGCCGGCCGGCACGAATAACAGCCCCAAATTGTCGAGGAAGCCCTGGGCGGTCCCGTCGAGCTCGCGCCCCGGTCCGCCGGTCGCCGCCAGGATGGCGAACAGCGCCAGCATGCCAAGCACGGGGCCTGGCAAGGGCAGATCCAGCGCCGCCGCCGCGGCCTCGCCAATCAGTTGCAATCCAAGAAGGAGCGCCAGCGCTCGGATCATTTCCGCCTCCCGCCCGATGTCACACAAGGAGGAACGCTTGTGGCCCATGGGCGCGGGGCTCGCGAGGCGCAAAACACCTCAGGCGGAATTCTATGGCGGATCAGCGCCCTGGGCGCGTTGTGCGGCGCGGCTCCCGGATGAGCGACGGGAGCCGCGCCTTCTGGCGGGGCTGGGGTGCGTCAGCCCGCGCGCCGCCGCTCTACGCCGCCTCTGAGGCGAAGAGCGTCCTCAGGTCTTCGAGCGCCGCTCGGATGGCGGCGGCGAAGCGTTTGGCGGAGGTGTCCGGATGGCTGGTATGCGCCACCACCGAGCAGCTGAGATCGTCGCCTCGGATCACGTAGCCGATGCCGTAACCCGACGGCATGACGGGGCCGAAGGTGTTCTGCATCATCGACTTCACGGGGATCTGCGCCGTGGTCAGCTCCCAGCCGCGGGTGAAGATCTCTTCGGTCAGCACCTTGGGCGGCTCTTCGCCGAGCGCCGCGGCGATCAGCTTGAGGCCGAGCAAATGGCGATCGCAGCCCTGGGCGGCCGTCGCCTCCGCCCCGAGCCGGCCATGGGTCTCGAACGCGGCGCGACCCTTGGCGATGCGATCCGCGGGCGCGCTGTTGGGGTCGAGCATCGCCTCGATGAAGGCCGTGCTCTCCCGCGTCACCGGGCGGATCGTCTCGGTGCGGCCGAGCCGGAAGCCGCGGGTGGCGGCGCTTTCATAGGTTTTGGGAAAACGGCCATGCAGCCGGTGATAGGCGAGCTGGTAGGCCATCTGCACAAAGGGATCAGGGCCGGTTTTAAAGGTCTTGATCAGGTTTTTGCCAAAGCCGTCGAAGGCCAGGATCTCTAGATCGAAATCCGCCACCTGGGCGTCAAACCGCGCTACGGCGGCGTCGATGGCGGCGCGGCTCTCGGCCGACAGCGCCCAGTTCCGGCGCTGCGGCGTCGGCCGATCGTCGCGCAGCTTCTGCTCCGCGGGCTCGGCCCGGAATACGCCGCGCTGCGCTTTATCGCAGGCGTAGTCGAAGGCGGCGATGGGTTGGAGCGCGTCAAAGGCGGAGTGCTCGCCATGGTGGCTGACCCGGCCGCGGGCGTCGACCACATAGGCGAAGGCTTTGTCCATCCAACGATCGCCTGCGCGCCCATGCACGCCGCCGCGCGCCATGGCGTTGAAGGTGTCGTAGCTCTCGCCAGTGAAGTAGACGCCGAACAGCGCCGTCTCGATGGCTTCAAGGGTGGCGGCGTTGGCGGGGTCGGCTTGCAACCGCGCCCGCTCCAGCGCCCAGACCGGTCTGCGCTCAGAAGTGAGCGCGGCGACCCGCGGCTCTGGCGCGACCTCCGCCTCGGCGGCGTCGATCAGGCTCTGGAAGGCGCGGGTCAGCTCCGCCACGCTCATGCAGCGGCCGTCATCGTCCAGCACCTGCAGCGTGAAGACGCGACCGCCGCTGATCGCCACCACATGGCGGGAGACGTCCGGCCCGTAGACGGCGAGGCTGTCTTTCACCGCGCCCGGCGTGCGGTTCACGCCAAACATGCGCTTGAAAAACGACATGTCCTGAGGGGCTTGCGCCTTGCCCGCCCGATCCGGCGGCAGCGTCTCATTCACAATGGAGATGTGATAATCCACCGTGCGCGCGGTGACCTCAGCGGCCCGGGCGGCGGGGTCGTCGGTGGGCTGGCGCGGGTCGCACCAGATGCCCCAGCTGGAATTGATCAGCACCGGATCGGGCGCGCCCAAATAGGCCACATCATCCCACCATTCCGCGAGCCAATTGTCCGCGTTCGCGGCTTTCGCTTCGAGGGCCGCGTGCAAGCGACGCCCTTGGCCGCCCTCCGCCAACAACTCTTGCGCCGCCGCCTCCGTCTCCGCGTAAGCCGCGGGCTCAAGCAAAGGGGCCACGCTCTCCAAATACCGCCGCACCGTGTCTTCGAGGCGGGGCACGGGTAGGGCGGGGATCTCGGCGTAGGTGGAAAAGGTGCTCTCGTCGGACATCGGCTCTCCTCGCGCAGGAGGCGCCGCCAGGGGAGGGGAGGGCGGAGGGGGCGGCGGCGCGACTGGGAACAGCCGCCGCCACCACCGTCGCATCACGCCCTCGGAGCCCGCCATGGCCACGCGCTCCCCCAACTCTCGCCCCCGATTCGGGTAGACACTCCGCCGGTTGCATTCATGAGGCAACCAAAATGTGGGGAGGCTTTGCGGCGACCCATCTAGATTTTGCGCGCATCGTGGATCACGGAGCGCAGCGCTGAAACGACGGCGTCAAAAAAAGCCGACGCTTTCAAGCTCATATGGCGGGCGCGCAGGCAGCCATGGGGCAAGCCGGCATGCACATGGGCCGCAGCGCGGACGCCCGCCGCATCGAGCCTCTTGACCCACATCAGACCGTCATCGCGCACAGGATCGACTTCCGCGACGATCACATGGGTCGTCGGCGCCGCGGCGACATCATCGGCGGAGAGCGGTGCGAAACGCGGGTCCGCAGCCAACGCTGCGGGGTCCGCGTCGCCCGCATGGAGCCCCACGGCCTTCAGCGCGTCCGCCCGCGTGAACAGCGGCGCGTGGGCGTGCTCGGCGTAAGACGGCGCGGTTTGCCGGCCTGCGGCGAGCGACGGGTAGATCAGCACCGCGCCCACGCTTGGCGCGGTCAGGGACAGTCCCGCCGCCAAGCCGCCGCCGACGCTGTCGCCCATCAAGATCAGCCGGCGGCCGTCCTGGACCAAAGCGGCCACGGCCGCCGCCGCGTCGGCATGCGCCGCGGGGAACGGATGCTCCGGCGCCAGGCGGTAGTCGATGGAGACGAGCTCCACACCGCCCCGCGCCGCCAATTCGGCGCAGACATCGTCATGGCTCTCGAGGCCTCCGAGGAAAAAGCCGCCGCCATGGAAATAGACCACGCGGAGGCCCGGCGCGCCGCCGCCGTTGGGCGTGTAGCGGCGAAGCGGGATCGGCCCGGCCGGCCCGGCGACGCTCTCATCGCCGATGGTCAGCCCCGTGGGCCGCGGGCCGCGAAATCGCGCGCACATCGCGTCATAGAAGCGCCGTTGCTCGGCCACGGGTCGCGAGGCGGCGTCGGCGGGGTAGTCGGCCTCTGAAGCGGCGATGAACGCTTGTATTTCCGCGTCCAAAGGGTGCGGTTCTGAGCCGGTCGCCATGGGATCGCAACTCCTCGAGATTATGCCTAATCGCTTGGGACGAGGCGCGCGCGCCCCTACATCTTCGGGCGAGACCTCACTGACAGAAGGAACCCCAAGTGCCGTATTTCATCGTGTTTTTGATGCTGTTGGGCGCTTTGGTCGGCTATGTGGCGAACTATTTGATGAGCTTGCGCATCGCCCCCTTAAACGCCGCGCTGGCCGGGGCGTTCGGCGGGGTCTTGGGGGGCATCGGCTTACGCTTCCTGCTCGGTCCGTTCGGCGCGATGGCCGGCGCGCTGTTGGGGGCGGCGATCCTGGTGGCGGCGATCCAACTTCTCTCCGCCCCGCGCAGCTAAACCTCACGGCGCCGCGGCGCGCGCCAAGGCGTCGGCGCGCTCATTCTCCGGGTGGCCGGCATGGCCTTTGACCCATTCCCACGTGACCGAATGGCGCGCTTGGGCGGCGTCGAGGCGCTTCCAGAGGTCTTCGTTCTTCACCGGCTTCTTCGCCGCCGTGAGCCATCCATTGCGCTTCCAGCCCCAGATCCACTGGGTCACGCCGTCTCGCACATAAACGCTGTCGGTGATCACGGTGATCTCCGCCGGCCGATCCAGCGCCTCCAGCGCGGCGGCGGCGGCGGTCAGCTCCATGCGATTGTTGGTGGTCTCGCCCTCGCCGCCGGAAAGCTCGCGCACCTTGAGGATCTTGCCGCCGAGCCGGGCGACCAACACCGCGCCCCAGCCGCCGGGGCCTGGATTGCCTGAACAGGCGCCATCGGTATAGGCGAAAAGCTCAGCCAAGGGCGCCGACCATGAGGCAGAGGACCACGATGGAGGTGAGCAGGAAGCGCAGGCTCAGCCACCAGGGCGGCGCCTCGCCCAGCCGTTGGCTGCGCAGATCGAGGGTCAATAGCCCGGCAAAGCCTATGGCCAGCGCGAGGCAGGCGAGGCTGGGGGCGGCGCGGAAGGTGAAAAACCCAAAAAGCGCTGGCAGGACTGAGAGCGCAAAGCCCCAGATCGCGGCCGGGTTTGGGCTGCGCGTGGCAAAGCCCCAGATGGTGCCGGACATGAAGGCTAGGATGGTGATGCCATAGGCGGTGAGGATGGCCTGACCGGAAAACCCTATGCCCAGGAGCGCCGCAATTGGCGCGCCAATTTCCGGTGCCAGATGCGTGGCAGCGCCCCAGATAAAGGGCAGGAGCCCAGAGAGCCCCAAGAGCAGCGGCGCGCGCGGTATGTGGGTGCGTGTCATTGCCGTGAGGTACGGCGCCTATGGACCCGCGTCAATTGCCCGAGCGCAGCGCGGTGAGGGTGAAATAGGGATCGATCGTACCGGCGAGCCCGCGCTCTTGGCCATGCCGCGGAGGTTCGGGGTCAAAACCGGCTTGGGTAAGCCAATCGGCGATCTCTTGGGCGGTGAAATAGCTATATTTGCGGCCAATGCTGTCGCGTTCTTCG
>JBCCTM010000181.1:0-6765 GCA_039198535.1 Pseudomonadota bacterium | reverse complement strand
CGATGCTGGAGCGATAGAGGGGGGTCAAATCAATCGTGCGCATAGTGTCATCCTCATCCTGAGCGATACCAGCGCCGCGGGCCTGTTCTGTGTGGCGCCCGCAGCGCGCCGATCGTCGGCCCCGATTTCGGCTGCCGACTAAGCGGATCTGGGAACAACGACCCGCCCCGTCAAGCCCCGCGGATTCGTCAATTCGCGTCATCGACCAACGCCCAATCATTGAGCGCCCAATCATACACATAGGCGTCCACCCGGCCGCGGCGGCGCAACGCGTCCGCCAGTGAAGGCTCGGCGATATCAGCGAGTTGCGAGACGATCTCCGCCTCGTCTTCGCCGAAATCCTCACGAAACCACGCATAGATTTTCGAGGCGGAGACGCGCCCCGTCGCGTCGACGCTAAGGCCACGCGGATCGTTCACATAAGCGCGCTCCGCTTCGGCCAGGCGCGGCTGCAACCCGTCCGCGCGCCAGGCCGTCGCCGCCAAGTTCGGGCAGGTGTAGGCGGCGCAGTTCAGCGCGTAGTGGATGCGCGGCTCATTGAAGATCGGCCGGATCACCCGGTGCTCGATGTCGTTGAGGGACAGCGGCACGCCAGAGACCACGGTGTTCTTCTGATCCCAAGGGCCGATCAGCGGCGCGCCGATGTCACGGATCGACGCGACCGGGTAGGCGGAGAGGACGACGTCCACCGTCTTCGCGTTGTAGAGGTTGAGCCAGAAGGCCAGCGCCTGGTCCCGCGTCATGCGCGCGGGATCGGCGGCTTGCAGCCGGGCGAGGTAAGCGGTGAGCGCCGTCCGGTCGGCATCGGTCACGGCCCCGTAATCCACCCGCGCCACGCCCTCCGCATCCACCTTGCGATAGCGCTCCAAGAAAGCGTCCCAGGCGCCATGATCCGGCGCCGCGCCCTCCACCGAAAAGCTTGTGAACACCGGCGTCTTGATGGCCGGCGTGGGCAGATAAGCCCGCTCGATGGCCACACATCCCGACACCGCAATGGCCAATGGTGCGATCATGAGCCGCCGCACAGTTTTCCAAACCGACACTCGCACGCTCCTCTGCTGACGCGGTGAGGCGCTCGCTACGCAAGGCCGGGGCGGAACGCCATGGGGTCTTGTGGATAAGTGTGCGTCTGTGAACCGGCGTGAGGCGCGGTGGCGGTTTTAAAGGCGGACCGTCACAGTTTGACGCCCATCTCCTCGCAGATCGCGGCGAGGCCCGGGCGAACGCTGTCCGCGTCGCTGGCCAACAGCGCCATCAGCGCGACCCGCGCTTCGCCCAAATCCACGGCGCGATAGGCGCGCTTCACCGGGCCGATCCCAGCCGGGCGCATGGAGAGCGATCGGAACCCCAACGCCGCGAGGGCGATGGCCTCAAGCGGCCGACCCGCCGCCTCGCCGCAAAAACTGAGCGGCGTTCCCGCGGCCTCGCAGCGTTCAACCACTGCGCGCAGCAGCCGAAGAAAGGCGCCGTCCAGGGGATCGTACCGGTCCGCCACCCGCGGATTGCCGCGGTCGGCGGCGAAACAAAACTGCAGCAGATCATTGCCGCCCACGGAGACGAAATCCGCCTCGCGGTAAAAGCTGTCCGGCGCAAACACCAGCGCCGGCGTCTCCAGCATGGCGCCGACGCGGATCTCTCGCGGCGGCTCGCGCCCTTCCGAGACATGCCGCATCCGCTCCACCTCGATCAGCTCTTTGGCGCGGTGGAACTCCTCCGCATTGGCGATCATGGGAAACATCACCGACAGCGACCGCCCGGCGGCGGCGCGGATCAGCGCCTGCAGTTGCATGCGGAACAGCAGCGGCCGGTCCAGCGCGATGCGGATCGCCCGCCACCCCAGCGCCGGATTATCCTCCGCTTCGCCTTTCAGAAACGGCAATTGCTTGTCGCCGCCCATATCGAGGGTGCGAAACACCACCGGCTTGTCGCCCGCCGCGTCGAGCACGCGCTCATAGAGTTGGGTCTGGCGCTCCCGCCGCGGGGCGCGCGTGGTGACCAGATATTGCAGCTCAGTGCGGTAGAGACCGACGCCCTCCGCTCCGCTCTCGGCGATGCCGGGCAGGTCGGTCACCAGCCCGGCGTTCATCATCAGTGAGAGTTTCACGCCGTCTTTGCTCACCGCGGGCTGGTCGCGCAGGGTTTTGAACAGCGCCGCCTCCTGGGCGCGGAGGGTCAGCTTCTCCTGATATGCGGCGGAGACGCTGCCATCGGGGCGCAGCAGCGCTCGGCCCACATCGCCGTCGATGATAATCGGCTCATCCGCCTCGGCCGCATGGATCAAGCCCTTAAGCCCGGTGACAAGCGGGATCTCCAAGGCGCGCGCGACGATCGCCGCATGTCCGCCCGCGCTGCCCTCCTCCAAGGCCACGCCCCGCAGGCGGCTTTGGCCATACTCAAGCAATTCGCCCGGCCCCAGCGTCCGCGCCAGGAGGATCGCGTCTTCCGGCAGCTGTTCCGGCGATGGCGGCGCCACGCCCAGCAGCATGCGCAACAGCCGATTGGCCAGGTCGTCCACATCGGAGAGGCGCTCGCGGAGATAGGGGTCCGCCGTGCGTTCGAGCCGCGCCCGCGCCTCACTCTGCACCTTCTCCACCGCCGCCTCGGCCGCGAGCCCGCCGGCGACCGCCGCCTCCAGCCGACGCAGCCAGCCGCGATCATGGGCGACGAGGCGAAACGCCTCCAACACGTCGCGATGCTCTCCGGGGCGGAGCAACTGATCCGCGCGCTGGCGGGAGGATTGGCCCTCGCCCGAGATCAGCCGGTCGATGTCCCCGCGCACGGCGTCCATGGCGGCGTGGAGCCGCACGCGCTCTGTCTCAAGGTCGTCGGCGATCGGGTTCTGTAGGACGATCTTCGGCTCGTGGAGCACGACGCGCCCCATGGCGACGCCCTCGGCCGCGCCGACGCCACGCAGCATCAACGGCCCCTGCTCGCCGGATTTCAGCCCGTTCTGCCCGCCCGCCAGCGCGCCAGAATCGGTCATCTCGGCGATCACCGTGGCGATCAGCTCCAGCGCTTCGACCTCGTCCTCGCCGTAGCGCCGATGCGTGCGGTTTTGAACGACTAACACGCCGAGCGTGCGGCCCTGGCGGCGGATTGGCGCGCCGAGGAACGATTGATACATCTCCTCGCCGATCCCAGGGATCAGACGGAAACCCGGCGTATTCGGCGCGTCATCGGTGTTGATCGGCTCTCCTGTCGACGCGATCCGGCCCACCAGACCATCGCCGATGTCCAACGCCGCACGGCCGATGGAGGCCGGGTTGAGCCCCTCCGTGGCTTGCAACACCAACCTCTGATCGGGCGCGACCAGGTAGACCGAGCAGACCTCCGCGACCATGTTGGTCGCGGTGACTTCGACAATCTCCTGCAAACGCGCGTCTGCGGGCTGATCCGCCGCCAACACCTCGCGGATCCGCCGCAGCAGAACCCTGGGTTGGGGACGGCCCCCGCGATTTATGGCGCCTACATCCATGTCTCGCTCACCTAACGGCGCGCGCCCGATGAATGCCCATCACGCGCGCCCGTCACCTTGAAGTCCTCGACCGCCCTCTCTCGCCCGTGACCAGCCGCGCCCGACAGGTGCGAAGCGCCCAAGAGCCTCGGTACGCGAAGCGCGGCGTGAGGCCAATCCCAACCGCGGCGTCGCGCGCTCAACCCACCGCCCTAACGTCGCCTCGGGGCTTCACGTCGGCTTGTGCGTCGCATCACCCCCTGGCGCGCTCCCTGGCCGCGCCGCGCTGGGCGCATCGGCTTCGGTCGTCTCCGTCGCCAGATCGAAGGCGCTGTGCAATGTGCGCACCGCAAGCTCCATGTATTTGCGGTCGATCAACACGCTCACTTTGATCTCCGAGGTGGAGATCACCTGAATGTTCACCCCCTCATCGGCCAAACGCTGAAACATCTTCTGCGCCACCCCCGCATGGCTGCGCATACCCAGGCCGACGATGGAAACCTTCGCCACGCTCCGGTCCGATTTGATCTGCGTGTAGCCGATCACGTCTCGCGCCGCTTCGATGGCGGCGATGGCCCGGTCGCAATCGGCCAGCGCCACGGTGAAGGTCATGTCCGTGCGGCCATCGTCACTGATGTTCTGCACAATCATGTCCACATTCACCGACGCCTCAGCCAAGGGGCCGAACACGCTCGCCGCGACGCCAGGACGGTCCGGGACGCGGGCCACGGTGATCTTGGCTTCCTCGCGCTGGTAGGCGACGCCGGTCACTTCTGCGCTTTCCACTTGAGCCTCCCTGTTGCGCCGCATCACTTCTTCTTCGCCGCACACCATCGTGCCGGGCGTCTCGCTGCCCACCGCGGCGTCGAAGCTCGACAGCACTTGCACCGGCATGGCGTAGCGCATGGCGAGCTCCACCGAGCGGGTCTGCAGCACTTTGGCCCCGAGTGAGGCGAGCTCCAGCATCTCTTCATAGGTGATCTGGTCGATCCGCCGCGCGCTCGGCTCGATGCGGGGGTCGGTGGTGTAGACGGCGTCCACATCGGTGTAGATGTCGCAGCGCACCGCGCCGAGCGCGGCGGCCAAAGCGACGGCGGAGGTGTCCGATCCCCCGCGACCAAGCGTGGCGATACGGCCATCCGGACCAATGCCTTGGAAACCCGCCGCCACCGCATGGTATCCGGCCCGGAAATGGTCCTCCAGCGCTGTGGTGTCGATGGAGAGGATGCGCGCCGCGCCATGGACTGCGGAGGTGCGCACGGGGATCTGCCAGCCCTGCCAGGACCGCGCGGGCGCGCCGAGCCGCCTGAGCACAAGGGCCATCAAACCGGACGTCACCTGCTCGCCAGAGGAGACGACAGCGTCGTACTCACACGGATCGAAGGGGTCTGCGGCGTCGGCGGGCACGGGCGCATCGGCCGCCGCGATGTTCGGGGCGGGCGCGTCATTCTCAGGGGTCGGGCCCGTGACCCGGGCGGCCTCGTCCACGAACGCGACGAGCTTGTTGGTCTCGCCGGCCATGGCCGACACGAGAACCGCCACGTCGAAGCCGTTCTCGATCTCTCTGATCACCTTGGCGGCCGCGTTGCGGATCCGCTCGACGCCGGCGACGGAGGTGCCGCCGAACTTCATCACAAGGCGCGGTCGCTCGCCCGTGGCCGACAGTCGGGACGGCGTCGCGATGGTCCCCGGCCCCGAGGCGGGGTCCTGGGCGGCGGCGGCGTTGGATGCGGCGGGCGCGGTCATGGTCGTTCCGAATTTAACTGCGCTCGCTCATAGGGATGAGACCGCCCAGTCGTCCAGCGGACAATGGCGCGCGGCGCCACAGCGGCGATGCTTAGTCGTCGCGCCGATCGATCCATGGAATTGGAGCCACAGCCACGCCGTCCTCAAGCAGCGCCTCTGCTTCTTCGGGTTTGGCTTCGCCATAAATCGGGCGCGCCTCGGCGTCGCCCTCATGGATGGCCCGCGCCTCTTTGGCGAAATTCGCGCCCACATGTTCCGCATTGGCTTCGACATGTGCGCGCAGAGCGCGGAGCTTTTGTTCGAGCGCTCGGGCCGGATGGGCGGCGAAACGCGCGTCCGGCGCGCTGGCTTTGCCTCGATCTTGCTCCGGCGCCGCGGCGGCGTCCTCCCGCGGCGCAGATCGGGGCGTCGCCCGCAGGTGATCTTCCTTTTTGGCCACGGAGGGGGCCATCAACGCCTTTCCAACGTCGACGCCGCCACAGGTCGGGCAGGACACGGCACCGCTTTCGAGCTGCGCGTCGCAACTGGCCGCGTTCTTGAACCAGGCTTCGAACTGGTCCCCACAGGCGCATTCAAGGGCGTAACGGATCATCTCTTCCGCTCGTTGACCAAACCTATCGCTGCGTGTCGCAACTGACGTGATAAATAACCGTTAACGTGGGCGGGGCCAGCTGCGCAGCGTCCAAGCGCGTCGCATGGAGCCGACGACGGTCAAAAAAAGGGGGAGAGGGTGCGGCGGAGCATGGGCTTGGACAATCTTTCGCCGCGCCGTGGCGCCCCGACGGTCCAAGGCCGCGCGCATGCCGTCGCCGCGGCTTCTCCCGTCGCCGCCGCGGCGGTGACGGCGGCGCTGGTCGGCGCCGGCGGCGCGCCGGGCGTCTTGCTGGCCGCGACCGCGATGGGCGCGCTCGCAGGCGGCTTGACCCTCTTATTCTTCGCGCGGCCTCCTGGCGCGGCCGCCCCAAACGCTCAAACCTCCGATGGAGCCGCCGCGCCGTTGGCGGAGACCGCGCCTAGTCAAACAGAGGCGCTTTCTTCCGGCGGTGGCGCTGGACCCATTATTGGGCCCCTCGCGGCGGAGGCCAGCGCCGCCGCAGCCGCCTTAGCGGGCCCGTCCGCCACGGTCGCCGAAGCGATGTGTGACGCGCGCAGCATTCTCGAACAGCTGCCGATCGCCCTGTTGTTGCTCGACCGGCGCGGCCGCGTCGTGTTCGCCAACCCAGAGGCCGAAAAGGAAGTCGACCGATCGCTGGTCGGCGAGCATTTCGCGGCGTCGCTGCGCGCCCCGGCCCTGGCGGACGCCGTCGCAGACGCCCTCGCCAACGAACCATGGGCCGAGGTCGATTTCGTTCAGCGGCGGTATCAGGAGCGCCACATCCATGCGGCCGTGCGCGGTCTGAACGGCTCTCGCAAAGGCGATCAAGGTTCCGAGAGCGCGCTTTATGGTCAGGCCCGCGTCGCCATGATCCTGCAAGACGTGACCCATGCGCGGCGCGCCGAACAGGTGCACCGGGATTTCGTCGCCAACGCGAGCCACGAGCTAAAAACGCCTCTGGCGGCGCTTG
>JBCCTM010000180.1:0-7052 GCA_039198535.1 Pseudomonadota bacterium | reverse complement strand
GCTCGACGGCGCGCAGCTTGATGTGGTGACCGTGGTGCCGGATTTCGGCTCCATGATGGTGGGCGTGTATTTCCAAGATCACCATGTGAAATCCGCCCGGGACGGCGCGGAGGAGGCGCTGAACAAGCTGGTGAGCGACACGCTTGGCGAAGAAGAGAACAGCCGTGTCCGCCATGTGGTGGCGGTGGGCTCCGTCTATGAAGAGGTGCTAAAAACGGCGGCGGCGTCCAACGCCGATCTGATCGTGCTCGGCGCCCATAAGCCCGACTTCAAAGACTACCTCCTCGGCCCCAACGCCAGCCGCGTCGTCCGACACTCCACCTGCTCGGTGCATGTGGTGCGCTAGCGCGCGCGGCGTGCAACCGCGGGCCGGCGCCCATGGGTAGCGAAACGGAAGCGGCCCCTCCAAACCAGTCGGCCCGCCTGATCGGCTGGCGAGAACGCGTGGCCTTCCCGGATCTCGGCATCGTGGACATCAAAGAGAAAATCGACGCGGGAGCGCGCACAACCGCGCCCCATGCCCGCTTTATCCGCCCCCTTCATCGCCCGCCGCCTCGCCCGCTAAAAGGCGTTCGCCCGTGACGCGGTGTCGCTCAGGGATGCGGATGGGATCGCGGATCGCGGCGCTATGCGCCTCCCTCCGCACGCGGCGGACATGCTACGGGATCGCTTTGCGAGCGCACCAAGGGGAGAGGAAATGGCGGGGAGCACAGTTTTAGGAAAGCGCATGCCGGCGGCGCCGTGGCGGTTCGCCCGCTGTTGGGGAGACGCCTCTTGGAGTGCGATGGTTCCGAGGTCGGCGCGCGCGGTGGCGCTCGGCCTCTGTATCGGCGTGCTCGGATCGGCGGGGCTCAGCGGGGGCGCCGAGGCGCGGACGAAGGAGATCTGCCAGGGCCTGGGTGAACGCATCGCCAACGTTTGTGCGCGGGCGAGCAGGTATTGTAGCGACGTGCGGAAATGTCGAAAGGTCGTGAGCTTTCTTCAAGAGAAGGGCTGCTTCTCCGCGCGGAATTCTGAGGCAGGGTGCAATGAGACGTTGAATACTTGCCTCAAAAACCCAGGCGTTCAGGTCACCCGCGAGACGTTACGCGAACATCGTCGGCGCTTGGCCTGTGCGAATTACGAATGGGATGTCGACCGCTGTCGAAACACCGGCGGCTACACGGCGGATCATTGCCCGGGCGCGTCTGTCGAAATTTCCAATTTCAAGTTGCTGCGTGATCCGGAATTCCGCTGCGACGGGGCGATCGCGGCTTTTCGGCATTACGCGCCAACCTGTGACGCCTCGCGTCGAGAGTATGCGGCGAACGATTGCGACAGGATCCTTCTGTCGCGAACAACCACGCCGCGGCCCGAGCCTCTGCAATGCGACGCGATCGGTCCGCGGGAATAACGCCCGTGGCGCGCGCTTGACTGTGCCGGGAGCGGGGCTTCGGGTCAGCCGGAAAAGCTCACGAAATCGTCGAGCGCGGCGCGTGGCATGTCGAGCGCGTTCAGCGGGGAGCCCGGGTCCGCGTAGCCGAACGACAGCCCGCAAACGATTAGGTTCTCCGGAGGAATATCTGCGAAGCGCCTGGTGATGCTGGGAAAACTGCTCAGATCGCCTTGCGGACAGCTCGCGACGCCACGCTCGGTGAGGAGCAGCATAATGGTCTGCAGCAGCACGCCCACATCGACGATATAAGCGGTCCCGACGCAGCGCGGCATGGAGAGGAACATCACATGCGGCGCATCAAAAAACCGCCAGTTGCGGAGCGCGAATTCAAAACGACGCTCTTTCTCATGCCGCTCAATTTGCGCGGCCGCATAGAGACGTTTTCCGCAATCGACCATGCGACCGTAATAGACGGCGTCGATGTCTTTGCCCGCATGGGTGAGTTCACGATCTTCGCGGCGCCCTGCGCGGGCCTCCGCCAGCACCGCTTCGGTGAGCCCCGTGCGGGCGTCGCCTGACAGCACGGCCACATGCCAGGGCTGCGTGTTGGAGCTTGAAGGCGCGCGCCGCGCCAGCTCCAGCACCTCGCGGATCGTCTCCTCCGGCACCGGGTCCGGCAGGAACGCCCGGACAGAGGTGCGCCGCGTCACCGCCTCGCTGACCTTCATCTCACGCCTTTCTCGCCCGCGCCGCCTTGGCTCATAGCTTGATCCGCACGGATTTGAGGCGCGTGTAGTAATGGAGCGCCGCGACGCCCTTCTCCTTGCCATAGCCGCTTTTGCCGAAGCCGCCGAAGGGCAGCTCCACGTCGCTGGTGAGATACTCGTTCACCGTCACCGTGCCCGCCTGGACCCGGGCGGCGACGCGGTGCGCGCGCGAGAGAGTGTTGGTCCAAATCCCGGCATTCAGCCCATACTCGGTATCGTTGGCGATGGAGACCGCCTCGTCCTCCGTGTCGAACGGGATCACCGCCAGGATCGGGCCGAAGATCTCCTCCCGCGCGATGCGCATGTCGTTGCGGACATCGGCGTAGACGGTGATCGGCGCATACCAACCCGCGCCCCAACTGTCGGGGCGGGGCGCCTCCTTGCCGCCGACCACCAGCCGCGCCCCGTCGCTCGCGGCCACGTCAAAGAAACGCTGCACCTGCTGATATTGGGCGTGCGTCGTGATCGCGCCCACCATGGCGTCGGGCTCGGGGCCGACCTTCAGCGTCGCGACGGCCTTCTCCAGCGCGCCGAGGAACGCGTCATAGATCGGACGATGCACGAGACAGCGCGTTCCGGCCGAGCAGACCTGCCCGGCGTTGAGGGCGAAGCCCATCAGCGATCCAGGGGCGGCGAGGGCCAGATCGGCGTCGTCGAACACGATGTTTGGGCTCTTGCCGCCCAGCTCCAGGGTGAGGGGGATGATCCGCTCCGCCGCGACCTTGCCCACCTCGCGGCCGCCGCGAACGCTGCCGGTGAAGGCGACCTTGGCGACCTGAGCGTGGGACACGAGCGCCGCGCCGGCGTCAGGCCCATCGCCGATCACCACGTTCAGCACCCCCGGCGGCAGGCCGCACTGCTCGACGGCGTCCTTCGCCAAACGAAGCGTGGTGCCCGATGTGAATTCCGACGGCTTCGCCACCACCGCATTTCCAGTGATCAGCGCCGGCCCGATCGCACGGCACAGCTGGTTCAACGGCGCGTTCCAGGGGGTTATCACGCCGATGACGCCATAGGGCTCGGCGACAGTGTAGGCGTGATAGTCCGCGCCGAGATCGATCATCTCGCCGGAGCCCACATTGCCCAAGCCGGCGTAGAATTCGAGGTAGTTGGCGGCCCCGCCCAGCTCCAACGGCGCTTGCCAACTCGGCTTGCCCGTCTCCTGGATCTCGATCTCCGCATAGGCGCTCATCTGCTCGCGGATATGGGCGGCCATCTTCATCAGGATCCGGCCGCGCTCGATGGGTTTGAGATCCGCCCAGGCCCGTTGAGCGCTCGCGGCGGAGGCGACGGCCTTCTCCACATCGGCGGCCCCGCTCCGCGCGACCTTCACATGCGCCTCGCCGGTCACGGGTGAATGGGCGTCCGCAAACCGCCCCGCCGCCGGGTCGGCGGACGCGCCGTCGATGAAATTGGTGTGGGTTGCGACCATAAGCGAGACCTCCCTTCGCTGAACGACGCTCTTCTTCACTCGGAGCGCTGCCGACCTGTTGTCGATGCGCTGGGCGGCGGTTCCGGTCGAGACACGCCGTGGCGTGATCACAGATGTGATAAGCGCCGCCGCCCTCGGCGGATCCGTGCGATTTCAGCAAAGTGACGTCGGTCATCGTGTTGGAGGACGCCCCGTGTCTCTTGATCTCAGCTTCGGCGGCCGCTTGCGCGCGCCGCTGATCGTCGCGCCCATGTTTTTGGTGTCGACGCCGGCTCTGGCGCTTGCGGCGTGCTCGCGCGGCGTGATCGGCAGTTTCCCAGCCCATTCGACGCGCACCCGCGAGGTGTTCATCGATTGGCTCGATGAGATGGAGCGCGGTCTCGACGCCATGGAGGCGCCCGCGCCCTATGCGGTGAACCTGGTGGTCCACCCTTCAAACCCGCGGATGGAAGGCGATCTCGAGCTTTGCATCGCGCGGAAAGTGCCGATCGTCCTGACCTCCAAGGGCGCGCCGGGCGACGTCTTCAAGCGGATCCATGAGTATGGCGGGGTGGCGTTCCACGACATCGCCTCCGCCCGCCACGCGGTCAAAGCGACGGAGGCCGGCGCGGACGGGGTGATCGCGGTGTGCGGCGGCGCGGGAGGGCACACCGGCACGATCAATCCCTTCGCGCTGTTGAATGAAGTGCGCCAGGTGACCGACGCGCCGATCATCCTCTCGGGCGGCATGAGCACGGGCCAGGACATTCTGGCGGCCGAGGCCATGGGCGCGAGCCTCGCCTATATGGGCACCCGTTTCATCGCCGCGAGGGAAAGCGGCGCAGACGCCCGCTACCGCGAATTGATGATCGAGAGCGGGGCCAATGACGTTTTCTACACCGCCGCGCTCGATGGCGCGCCGGCCAACTGGATGACCAAGAGCCTGATCGAGCAGGGGCTCGATCTGGAGGAACTGGCGACCACCAAGCCGGGGGCGGTCCTGGCGAACGGGGTGTTCCGCGAGCGCTACTCCAAGGTGAAGTCCTGCGGCCATGGCGTAGGCATGGTCACAAGCAGCGAAAGCGCGGCGGAGATCTGCGACATGCTGATCGAACAGTACGCGGCGGCCAAGGGTCGCTTCGCCGCCGCGGCTGGATCACACATGTGATCGTGAGGCTGCGTCAGTTGCGAAAGGCTTCGGACGCGCCGACCGTCCCTCAAAACATACGGGGAGGCTTGGTCATATGGTCGATCTTACCAAAGACGCGTCGGCGCTTGCGGAGGCGCTGAACTCGGATGCGGAATTCATGCTCGCCGCGCGGTTCTGGGATGGCGGTTTTCGGTTGTCCATCGGCGACCGCGCGCCGTTGGAGATCCGCGTGACGCAAGGCGCGCCGAGCGCTGCGTCGGCGGGCGCGGAGGGCTTGATCGCGATCTCAGGACCGGAAGAGATCTGGCGCGGTTTGTTGGAGACGCGGCCCGAGCGCTTTCTCAATGATCTCGGCCCGGCGATGGCGCTCGGCCTTGAGCTGGAGAGCGCGCCGCTGGTTTTCACGCAATACTACCCCGCTCTGATGCGCGCCATCGAAGTGATGCGCGGCGAAGATCCGACCCAGCGGCGCGCCGAGCCAAGCGGCCGGCCTGTTGGAGCCCATGACGCCGCCACCGGCCGTTATGTGCATCTGGACTTGGGCGGTGATCGCTACCGCGTCTATTATGAGGAGGCTGGTCAAGGGGTCCCGCTGCTGCTGCAGCACACCGCCGGCGCCCATGGCGCGCAGTGGCGCCATCTGTTCGAGCGCCCGGAAATCACCGATCGCTTTCGGCTTATCGCTTACGACCTGCCCTATCACGGCAAGTCGCTGCCGCCCACGGGCCGCCGCTGGTGGGCCGAGCCCTATCAGCTGAATGGGGACTTCCTCCGCAGCGTGCCGGTGGCGCTGGCCGATGCGCTCGGCCTGGAGCGGCCCGCCTTCATGGGCTGCTCCGTCGGTGGGCTGCTGGCCCTCGATTTGGCGCTCCATCATCCCGAGCGTTTCCGCGCGGTGATCTCCGTGGAAGGCGTGCTGCGGGTGGAGGACGACGTCGATGACGAGATCCTCGCGGGCTTCTGGCACCCGCAGGTCAGCAATGAATTCAAGGGCCGCCTCATGCATGGGCTCACCTCGCCCACGGCCCCGGAGGCGTACCGTCGGGAGACCATCCAAACCTACATGGCCGGCTGGCCGCCCTGTTTCCTCGGCGATCTGCATTACTACGCGGAGGAGTTCGACCTGCGGGAGCGGGCGGGCGAAATCGACACGTCCAAAGTCGCGGTGCACATCCTCAATGGCGAGTACGATTGGACGGGCAGCTGCGAGAAGGGAGAGGCGGCGCATCGGGCGATCCGAGGCTCGACCTGGACGCGCATGGAGGGCCTCGGTCACTTCCCCATGAGCGAAGATCCAGAGGCCTTCCTGCGCTACCTCACGCCGCTCCTGGATCGGATCGCTGAGGCCGAGCCCGTCGCCGCGGAATAGCGGGATGCTAGGCGGAGGCGCTCACGCGCCTTCGTCCGACACGTCGAACCGATACCCGTCGCCCTCGGCGACGATCCGGCCATTGGGCGGCATGAAATGACTGCACAGCGCGGTCACGCCGCTCTCTGAGAGCCGCTTCAGCACCTCGCGACGGGTTGCAGACGACCCCTCGGGGCTCCAGTCGATGATCGTCGCCCAATGCGGATGGGCGATCTGGCAGGCATGGTGGAACACGTCGCCCGTGATCCAAGCCGTTTCGCCTTCGGAGGCGATCTCCACCGCCACATGGCCGATCGTGTGGCCCGGCGTCGGGATCAGCCTCACGCCTGGGATCGGCTCGGACGGGGCCGCCACGAGGTCGACCCGGCCTGAGTCGAGGATAGGTTTAATCGACTGATTGAACACATGTTGTCCGGTCAATTGCACCGCGATGGCGAACGCCTCTTCCTCGGTCTGCGCGCTCTCCAAATCGGGCACGCTGTGGGAGGACTCCTCGATCACGAAAGCCGCCTCTTTTTCGGGAAACAGATACCGCGCGTTCGGAAAGGTCGGCGTCCAGCTCTCGCCGTCAAAGGTCGTGTTCCATCCCACATGGTCCACATGCAGATGGGTGCAGATCACGTAATCGATCGCCTCCGGCCCATGGCCGGTCGCCCGCAGCCTGGCGAGGAACTCGTTCTTCTCCGGCATTAAGTCCGGCGCTGCGGGAATGTCCTTTCCCTCCCCGGTGCAGGTGTCGATCAGGATCACATCGCCGTTCAACTCGACGATGAAGGATTGCACGACCGCTTTGAGGGCGCCGTTCTCGTCCATGAAGTGCGGCCGCATCCACGAGATGGGCTTCACCGCCTCCGGCGTGGCCTGCGGCAGCAGCAAGGGCAGGGCCCCCAATTCATGCTCCACCACGTTTTGAATGGTCGCCCCACCGACTTTGATTTTCATAGCGTCCTCCCCTGCGCCGGCGCGTGAGACGGCCGGCT
>JBCCTM010000179.1:0-7054 GCA_039198535.1 Pseudomonadota bacterium | reverse complement strand
TGGTCGCGCACCGCGCCCTCCACCAGCCGCGCGGCCTCGGCGGAGGAGAGCTTCTCTTTCGTCTGCCCTTGGAATTCTGGATCGCGGATGAAGGCCGAGACAAGCGCGCCCGCGCCGCCGAACACATCCTCCGCAGTGATCTGCGCCGCTTTTTTGTTGGACACGAGCTCCCCATAGCCCCGCAGCGCCTTGGTGAGCGCGCCGCGGAAGCCCTGCTCATGGGTGCCGCCTTGGGGGGTGGGGATGGTGTTGCAGTAGGTGGAGCAAAACGGATCGGCGGCGGCGGTCCAAGCGATGGCCCATTCCACAGATCCGGGTGTCGCCGCGCCGAATTTCTCCGCAAACGCCACCTTTCCGGCGAAAAGCGCGTCGCCAAAGGTCTCTGCGCCCGCGAGTTGCGCGCTCAGAAAATCTCCGAGGCCGCCCGGGAAGTGGAAGGTCTCCCGTTCCGGCGTGGCGTCGCCCTCATTGAGAAGCGCCGGATCGACGCTCCAACGGATCTCGACGCCGCCGAATAAATACGCCTTTGAGCGCGCCATGCGGTGGAGCCGGGCCGGTTTCAAAGCCGCCCGTGCGCCGAAGATATCGGGATCGGGCAAGAAGCGGACGGTGGTGCCGCGGCGGTTCGGCGCCGTTCCCCGATCCTCCAGCCGACCGAGCGGCGCGCCTCGACTAAAGCGTTGTCCGAACACGCGGCGGTCCCGCGCGACCTCCACATCGACCCACTCGGAGAGCGCGTTGACCACCGAGACGCCCACGCCATGCAGGCCGCCGGAGGTGTTGTACGCTTTGCCCGAGAACTTGCCCCCGGAATGCAGCACGGTGAAAATCACCTCGAGCGCTGACTTTTTGGGAAATTTGGGATGGGGGTCCACGGGGATGCCGCGCCCATTGTCGGAGATCGCCAAAGAGCCGTCGGCGTGCAGAGACACTTCGATCCGGCTCGCATGGCCCGCCACCGCCTCGTCCATGGCGTTGTCGAGCACCTCAGCCGCCAGGTGATGCAGCGCGCGCTCATCGGTGCCGCCGATATACATGCCAGGGCGTTTGCGCACGGGCTCCAGCCCCTCCAACACCTCGATGGAGGACGCGTCGTAATTTTCGGTCTGGCCCGCCATGGGGCCGTCGGCCATCGCACTGCGCGTCTGCGCCGCCATCCGGACCTCCTCGTCGCTATGTCGCCGCCGCTTGTAGTCTGGCGGAGCCATCGGCACAAGATCGGCCGCAGCGGCCAGGCGACGCCGCAATATCTTCCAGCTGTATCTGAGCCCCGGCGCTCGGCGCCCGATACGAATGCGACTGCTTAAGATATCGGCGCCTGTCACATAGTTGCTGCATCGCACAGCGGAGCGAGCGCACGGCCAGGGCCTCGCGCCATGCGCGCATTGCGGGGCCGCGCGCTTAAGCTTAACGCCAGGCGCGAGGGGAGCGGCGGCGAGCCGTTTGAAATGGGGAATGGAAATTCCATGAGATACGTGGTGATGGGCGCGGCCGCGCTCGCGATGACTTCTGTCGGCGCGCCAGCTGTCGCGCAGGAACAGTGCTTTGATAAGGGCACGCTTTCCTATGTGGACTGCCCTCAGCCCGCGCCGCCGCCGGCCCCGGTTCCGCCGCCGCCTGTTATTGAGGACGGCTTCTATATCGGCCTGAAGGGCGGCCCGATCTTCCCGCTCGACTCGGATGGGACGGCGACGGGCGTTGGCGCGCCGATCACCGGCGACATCGAGTTTGACCCGGGTTGGACCATCAGCGGCGTCGTAGGCTATGAGTTCCACGAGATTTTCGGCTCAGCGTCTCTGCGCCCCGAGCTGGAGTTCGGCTATCAGACCGCAGATCTGGACGGCGTTGATGGCGACCTCTCGACGCTGTTTGGCTTCGCCAATTTGTATGTCGACATTCCCGTCGCCAGCGGCCTCGACCTGATCCTGGGCGGCGGCGTCGGTTATGGGCAGACGGAGGCGGATCTCGGCATTGTCGATGATGATGACGGGTCCTTTGGCTTCCACCTGGACGCGGGCTTCGGCTACGACCTGACGGAACAGCTCGTCCTCGACCTGACCTATCGGTATTCGAGCTTCCAGACGCTCGAGTATGATTTCGGCCTCGCTGGCGTTAGCGTTGAAGCCGACGATTTCTCGAGCCACCAAGGGCTCATCGGCCTGCGCTACAAGTTCTACTAGACGCGCGGGACACCAAGCGACGCGCCGGTCCCCCTTGGGGATCGGCGCTTTTTTTGCGTGCGAGGCTCTGCTTAAGCCTCTTCATCGTCCCATTGGAGCCGGCCAAGCGACAGTCTGTCTCTCGCGCGCCCCCTCGATCCTCCCGTCCAACCGGGCCATGTCTCGACGCAGAGACGCGCTCGGGGCGCGGGGATCCAGGTGGGAGACACCCGATGGGATTATTGATCGACGGAAAATGGGTCGAGCAAGGCTACGGCGCCGAGAAAACCGGTGGGCGCTTTGTGCGCTGGGAAAGCGGCTTCCGACATTGGGTGACGGCGGACGGCGCAGCGGGCCCGAGCGGCGACGGCGGCTTTAAGGCTGAGCCCGGGCGATACCATCTCTATGTGAGCCACGCCTGCCCCTGGGCGCACCGCACCATGATTTTCCGCGCCCTTAAAGGGCTGGAGGACGCCATCTCGGTCTCCGTCGTCCACTGGCTGATGCGCGAAGGCGGCTGGAATTTCCAGGACGGCCCCGGTGTGGCGCCAGATCCGATCCACGGCGCCACATTCATGCATGAGGTCTACACCGCCGCGGCCCCCGATTTCACCGGCCGCGTCACCGTGCCCGTGCTTTGGGACAAGGAGCGCGGGACCATCGTCTCCAATGAGAGCTCTGAAATCATTCGGATGCTCAACAGCGCTTTCGATGGCGTTGGCGCGCGCGCAGGGGATTACGCGCCCCAGGATCATCTCCAGGAGATCGACGCAGTGAACGCGCGGGTCTATGACACGCTTAATAACGGCGTCTACAAGTCAGGCTTCGCCACATCCCAAGAAGCCTATGAAGAAGCGGTGATCCCACTTTTTGAGACCTTGGATTGGCTGGAGGAGCGCCTCTCGACGCAGCGTTATTTGGTGGGCGGCCGCTTGACTGAGGCGGATATCCGCTTGTTCACCACCCTGGTTCGGTTCGATCCGGTTTATGTCGGGCACTTCAAGTGTAACCTGCGCCGGATTGCCGACTACGCAGCGCTGTCGGAATATTTGCGCGATATCTATCAACATTCCGGCATCTCCGAGACAGTCAATATGGAGCATATCAAGCGCCATTACTATGAAAGCCATCTCAATATAAATCCGACCGCGGTCGTGCCCAACGGGCCCGTGATCGATCACGCCGCGCCTCATAACCGCGCGGCGCTCTAGGAGCCGGCCTTCGTCGGCGAAGTGCTGGGCCCGAACACGGACCCCGCCGCTGTCTCAGATCCCGCTCCGCTCAAGCGTGCGGGCGCATCGCTTGCACCGTTTTCGCCTGTATCGGCGCATCGCGTCCCACCTCGGGACATCTCACCTGCGCCGGCAGCGGCGGAGCAGTGTGCATGTCCCTAAATGAGCGTTTCGAACCCACTGCGACCCGCCTCAACGTTCCAAACGCGCCAGGGCCCCGAGCGGGAGCCACGCTTTCCTTCCTCGCGGCCGACGTCATCGCCGCCTTTGGCGCCGCGGCCTTCGCGCTGTTCGCGGCGGCGTGGATCCCAGAGCTGATCACCATGGTGCGCCCTGACGCCGCCGCTTTCGATCCGCTCGCCGCGGGTCATCTGGCCGGAACCGCCGCTTTCGGGACGCCCGACGCGCTGTTCCGGGTTGTGGCGCTCACGGCGCTCCTCCTGGGCGCGCTCGCCGCCTTTGGGCTCTATGCGCCGGAGGTGCTGGAGCTCGATGAGGGGCGGCGCGCCTTTGCGGCGGGCTTGCTGGTGTTCTTGGTCCATGGGCTCCCCGACAGGGTCGCCGGTCTCCCGGCCCATGGCGTCTCCGCCCTCGCCGCGGCGCTGATCCTAGCCTTCGGCGTCACGGGCCTCCGCATGGTTTTGCGCACCACGCCCTGGGCCCGGCGCGGCTTCCTGCGGCCGACGGTGCTGCTCGGGCGCGGCATGGGCCCCGACCGTCTGCGCAACCATCTGCGGGAGAGCCGCGGGCTCCGGGAGACGCCGGCCGGCGGCATGGATCTCGACAGTTTCCTGACGCTCGCGGAGAAACCCGATGGACGGGAAGAGCTGTCTCGCCGGCTCGGTGTCGACACTGGAGGGCTCGCCGCGGTGCTGGCGCCGAGCGTCGATGAGATGGCGCGGGTGGACGACGCCGTCGCCGCCGCGGGGCGCATGGGGCTCGAAGCCTCGTTAGTCCTCCCCTATCCAAGCCTCGCGCGGAGCCGGCTCGCGGCCCGTCGCGTGTTCGCCGGCGATCTGACGCTGCTAGATGTGACGCCCGCGCGGGCCAGCGGAGCCACTGGCCGCGCCGTGAAGCGCGCCTTCGATTTCCTGGCCGCCGGCGCTGCGTTGATCGTGCTCTCGCCTGTGCTGCTGGGTGTCATGCTGGCGCTGAAGGCGAGTTACGGCTGGCGCGCGTCGATCTTTTTCTCTCAGAGACGCGTGGGACAGGGCCGCCGCCGCTTCGATTGCTTGAAGTTTCGCACCATGGCCCCGGATGCGGAGCAACGGCTTGAGGCTCTGCTCGCCTCCGATCCAGTGGCGCGGCGCGAATGGGCCACGCATCAGAAGCTGAGCAATGATCCGCGCATCACGGCGGTGGGCGGCTTCCTCCGCAAGACCAGCCTGGATGAGCTGCCCCAGCTCCTCAATGTGGTGCGCGGGGATATGAGTTTGGTCGGCCCAAGGCCGATCGTCGCGCCGGAAGTGCCGGGCTATGTGAACGACGCCGCCTATTACGAGAGCCCGGCGTTCAGCGCCTACGCCGAGTTGCGCCCCGGCGTGACCGGCCTCTGGCAAGTCAGCGGCCGCGCCGCCACCGCCTATTCCGAGCGCATGCGGCTCGACGCCTGGTACGCCGCCAATTGGTCGCTTTGGCTCGACGTTGTGATCGTGCTGAAAACAGCGCGGGCGGCGATCTTGGGCGGCGGGGCGAGCTGAGACGTTCCACGCGACGGTTCAACGACTTGCCTGAGCGCGCCGCATCGGCGAGGAACGCGCTCGGGAAGGGCGGGCGTCGATGTTTGATCAGATGTTTGATCAGAATTTCTGGAGCGGGCTCGCCGGCTGGGTGATCGCGGGTGGCGCGGCGCTGTTCGTCTTGTTCGCGCTGCGCCTGATTTTGCGCATGTGGCGCGCCAGCGCACGGCGGGCGCGCCTGATCCGGGGGCCGCGGCCCAAGGGTCCCATCGTGTTTCTAAACGCGCGCATGGGCGTCGCGCCGGCGATCATGGGGCCGACGCGGCCGACGCCCGAGGGGTATCGCCTGGCGTGCTTGTTCTTCGGGGCGGGGCTGATCGACCGCACGGGCGTGCTCGACCACGGGTTCGACGCCGCTCTTCTCGACCCCGCGCCCGACGCGCCGGAGCGCGGGGACCCGGCCCGAAAAAAGGAGATGGCGACGCTGCTGTCAGAACGCGCGGCGGAGCTGCGGCGCTTGAGCGAGACGCGCCGCGCGCCGGTGCGCCTGTTTTGGTCCGGCGGCATCGACAGCACCGCCGCCGCCTGCGCGCTGCTCGACGCCTTTATCGATGCGCCGCGGCGGCTGGAGATCGTGCACACGGCCGCGTCTGAGCGGGAGTATCCGCTGTTCTACAAGCGTTACGTGGTCACCCATCCAACCCATCGCCGCGTCGCCAACATCCGAAGCGCGTTGGCCGGCGACGCGATCCTCTGCACTGGCGAGCATGGCGACCAGCTGTTCGGTTCGTTGAAAGCGCGACGGCTGCGGTGGTCGGCGCTCCAGGCGCCCTGGGAGCGCAGCCTGCCGCCGATCCTGGCGCGCCAACTCGGCGGCGGGACGCGGGCGGACGCCATGCTCCGCTATCTCGAGCCGCAGATCCGCGCCTGCCCGATCCCGCTGCCGCGCCTGTTCGATCTGCTGTGGTGGTGGAACTTCTCGATGAAATGGCAGGCGGTCTCGTTGCGCCTGTTCGCTGATGGCACCGAGGCGAGCTGGGCCGCGAGAGACCGCGCCGCCCATTTCTATCGGAGCGAGGCGTTCCAGCTTTGGTCGCTGAGCCACCCCGACGAGCGGATCAAAGGAAATTGGAAAACCTACAAATGGCCCCTGAAAGAGGCGATCCGCGCTTTCACCCGGGATGACCGCTATTTCGCCCGCAAGGAGAAGGAGCCCAGCTTGCGCGGGGGCCTCGGCGCCCGAGATCCCGCCCATAAGGGGCTGGCGTTGGCGGTGACGGCGGACGGCGGATTTTATTTCCGCGAGTTCGACGACAGTCTGCGGAGCGACGGCGGTGAGGGCGGCGGCTTCAGCTTCAGTTACAGCGGCGAGCGCCGGCTGTGGCGGGATCTGGAGGATGACGGCGAATGATCGGCCCGCCGCCGCGCCCAACGCGCGATCCCGCCGTCCACCGCGCCGACAAACCGGGGCGAAACCAGTGAGAGCCGCTGATGGAGCGCGCGCCCAACCGCCCCAGCGCCATCTGGTGTTGCTCGGGGGAGGGCACGCCCATGTGGGCGTCCTCCGCAGCCTCGCCATGCGACCGGAGCCCGGCCTCCGCGTGACCCTGGTGTCCCGGGAATGGGCGGCCCCTTACTCCGGCATGCTGCCCGGCTACGTGGCGGGGATCTACAGCAGGGATGAGTGTCACATCGATCTGGCGCCGCTGGCGTGGTCCGCGGGCGCGCGGCTGATCGAGGGCGAGGCCATCGGTCTGGATCCCGGCGCAAAGCGGCTGCGTCTCAGGGGGCGGCCTGCGCTTAGCTATGATCTGTTGTCCATCGATGTGGGCGTCGCGCCGCGGCTCGATGGGCTGGCGGGCGCGGCGCGGTTCACGATCCCGGTCAAACCGGTCTCTCAATTCGCCGATCGCTGGGAGGCGGCGCTTGAAAGGCTTGCGGGTTCCAGGTCCATCGGCGCGAAATTGGCGGTGGTCGGCGGCGG
>JBCCTM010000178.1:0-7146 GCA_039198535.1 Pseudomonadota bacterium | reverse complement strand
GTGGTCGGCCCATTGCGCCTCCGGCCTCGCCTAGCTCAACACAGTTCTGTCGCGCAGAGCGTCGCGCAACCTCGCGCGCCGCGTCCACGTTGGCCGGCGTTGGTGAGCGTGGGTGTTACAGATCAGTGGGTCGCGGGCGGCGCGCCAGGGCCGCCGTCCGCGTCACTTCTTCCGCTCGAACAGCGGCTGCGTCCGCTTACTCGGCGGCCACGTACATGTTGATTTCCATGCCGACGCACAGCTCTTCGATTTGCGGCGTGTTCCAAGCCATCGATGTGTCTCCCTTCAATCAGTGTTTGGTTTGTCACTGGACCACTCAGCGCGCCCCGCCGGTGCAATGATACGTCACCAGCCGAAGCGCGCGTTGCTTTGTCGCATCAAAACTAGCTCAAAAATGCTCGGCGCGCCAAGGCGTTTTCGTCCCCTGGGCCGCCATCGTCGTCTTCGCCCTTGACGCAGCGTCACCAGAGGCCCTTCCTAGGGTTCTGCGACAGACGGCCGCGCCACCCGGCCGACGTCTGTTGTCCGGAAGCAAAATCGCGCTCGACCGGAGCGCGGAGCCACCGCAAAGCAAAACGCCGCGCCGAAGCGGCGATGGGAGGAAGCGATGGGATCTACAACCGCCAGTCGGCGGGCCCTCAGCCTGTGCGCCACCGCGATATTCACCGCCACCACCCTTACCTTAGGGGTGCCGACAGAGCCATTTGCGCGCGCAGAGGTGACGCCCGATGTGACGGACGCCGCTGGGCCGGCGGAGCGCGCGGCCGTTGGGATCTCGGTCAATGATGAACGGATCCGCGCGGCCCGGGAGACGCCAGAGGAATGGCTCTCTTACGGTTTTGGCTATGAGGAGCAGCGCCATTCGCCCCTCGACAAGATCAACAAAGAGACGGTGAAGCGGTTAGGCGTGGCCTGGAGCTACGATCTGGCCACCCATCGCGGCGTTGAGGCGACGCCGATCGTGGTGGACGGCGTGATGTTCATCACCTCAGCCTGGTCGATCGTCTACGCGCTGGACGCCAAGACCGGCGAGGAGCTCTGGGTGCATGACCCCGAGGTCGACAAAGCCGTGGGCGTGAAAGCCTGCTGCGACGTCGTGAACCGCGGCGTCGCGGTCTATGAAGGCAAGGTGTTCCTCGGCGTGATCGACGGCCGGGTGCAGGCGCTCGACGCCAGCACGGGCGAGGTGATCTGGAGCAAGGTCACCGTCGACCAATCGAAGCCCTACACCATCACCGGCGCGCCGCGCGTGGTGAAAGGAAAGGTGCTCATCGGCAATGGCGGCGCGGAGCTTGGCGTGCGCGGCTACCTCTCCGCCTATGACGCCGACACCGGCGACCTCGCTTGGCGCTTCTACACCACGCCCAATCCGGAGAAGCAGCCCGATGGCGCCGTGTCCGACCCGATCTGGGCCAATTTCGCCAATGAGACGTGGGGCGACGATGGCGAGTGGAAGGCCGATGGCGGCGGCGGCACGGTCTGGGACTCGATCATTTACGACGAGGTGCATGACCGCGTGATCTTCGGCGTGGGCAATGGCTCGCCGTGGGCTTGGAAGCGGCGCGACCCGAGCGGCAAGGACAATCTGTTCCTGTCCTCCATCGTCGCGGTGGATGCGGAGACCGGCGAATACGCCTGGCATTTCCAGACCACGCCGGGCGACACATGGGACTACACCGCCACTCAAACGCTGATCCTGGCCAATCTGCCCGTGGGCGAGGATGGCGCGGAGAAGCGCGTGGTGATGCAAGCCCCGAAAAACGGCTTCTTCTACGTCATCGACGCGGAAACCGGCGATTTCATCTCCGGCGAGGCGTTCGTCCCGCTCAATTGGGCGACGGGTCTCGACGAGGCGGGCCGACCCATCGTGCTGCCTGAAGCGCGCGACCAGTCGACCGCGTTCCTGCAAAACCCAGGGCCGCTCGGGGCGCATAACTGGCATCCCATGGCCTACAACCCGGATCTGCAGCTCGCCTACATCCCGGCCCAAGAGATCCCGCAGATCTACCGCGACGATCCGAAGGCGCCTTACAAAGCGGCCAAGTGGAACACCGGCATCAACTTCGCCGAGGGGATCCCGGTGGAGGTGCCGCGGGAGCTGATGAAGGCGCTCCGCTCCATGCTGAAAGGCCGGCTGATCGCTTGGGATCCGGTGAAGCAGGAGGCCCGCTGGTCGGTGGAGCACCCGAACGCCTGGAATGGCGGCATTCTCTCGACGGGAGGCGGCCTGGTGTTCCAAGGCACGCTGGGCGGCGAGTTCGCCGCCTATGACAGCGCCTCCGGGGAGAAGCTCTGGAGCGGCGATCTGAAATCGGGCGGCGCGTCTGGGCCGGGCACGTTTGAGATCGATGGCGAGCAATACGTCACCATCACAACGGGCTGGGGCTCCGCCTACGCTCTGGTCGCCGGTTACGGCTTCGACGAGAAAGTCCCGCCGGCGGTGGGCAAGGTGGTGACCTTCAAGCTCGACGGGGATGGGACGATCCCGGACAATGATCTTGAGCCCATCGCGCAGATCCCCGCCGCTCCAGAGTTCGGCGATGACAGCTTGCTGGCGGAGGGCAATGTGCACTTCCACCGCAACTGCATGGTCTGCCATGGCGCGGTGGCGATCAGCTCCGGCGTGCTGCCCGATCTCCGCTGGGCGGCCTCCACGGGCGATCCGGACATCTGGCGGGACATCGTGATCGAGGGCGCGTTGGCGTCCAACGGCATGGTGTCCTTCGCGGATGTGATCACCGAGGAAGAGTCCGAGGCGATCCGCGCCTATGTCCTCAGCCAAGCGCACAGCGCGGCCTTGGTGGATTGACGCATTAAACCGGGCGCGGGCGGCCAGATCGCCCGCGCCCAAGGCAAAGTCGTCTAGGGCGCGCCCGGTACGGAGCGCCCATGCCAGCTTCGGTTGCGGACACCGCTAGACGCGTCGCCGCGCTGCACTCCCCCCTCATGGTGGGCTTTTTACTCAACGCTACCTTGGAAATTGAACGCCGGCGCGTCGTCGCTGGGCAAGCGGCGACCTCCTGTCGTGCCGTCGATCTCTATGGTCCGGTTGACCGGGCCGCATACGCCGCAAGGTCTGGCGGCGTTCGCCAGGTCTATATCCTGTGAACACGGATTAAGGATGGATTTGGATCCGCGCGGTTCTCTTGCGGTACCGCGTCACATTATGGTGTCGTCATGTGATCCGCGTCCCTTAGTTGAAACGTCCCGTGGCCGACAAAAGGGATGGAGCAAGGGCGGCGGGGACTGCGCTCGGATCCCGTTAACCCACCCTGCAGTGGTGGCGCCGCGTTATGAGCTCTTCGCGAACGGCGCGCTGGGGCCTCAATGGCGCCGAGCGGCGTATCTTTTTTCCGTAGCGGTGGTGGGCGCGCCTTAGCCGCCGGTGCGGACGCCGTCGAAGATCACGCCGAACACGCCATTGTCGAAGCGCTGCTTCTCGCCGGCGAACACGTTGAGCGGGCGATCAAGGTCGGCCGGTTCGCTGCTGGAGGGCGGCTCGTTGAACAGCGTGATCTCGTCCCGCATTTGCACATCGGCCTCCATGTCCGGCCGGTCGTAGCCTGGAGCGACCTCAAACCCGGGGGAAGGCTGCAGCGCGCTGTCGTCGCTGGCGGAGAAGTCGCTGTACGGGTCCGCGAAACCCTGCGCCAGCGCCGCGCCGCCTCCCAGGACAGGGCTCATAAAGGTCGCCGCTCCAACGAGGGCTGCGGCCGCAAGCCACTGTCCCGCATAAGATTTCTTGGTCGTCGCCATCGCGTTTACCCTCAATCGCGTCGCTTCCCGCCTTCTGCATTTAATAAAGGCAGGGTTTTGCTCAACACCAAAACGCTTTCTCGTGATCGTCGCCACGCGGCCGATGGGCGCGCTGTAAAGCGTCTTTTCAGCGTCAATCGCGTGAGAGGGGAAGCCCCGCGCCTCGCATCCACCCCGCCCCGCCGACCCGCATGGCCTCGGCGCGCTTCCCTCCTGGATTAGCCTTTGTTTGGATCAGCCTTCGTCACCGGAGCGGGAGGCGTAGAGCGTCGCCGCGGCCAGCGCGGCTATGATCGCGCCGCCCCAGGGCAACGCCGCGGCGGAGAGCCCGAGCATCAGCGCGCCGCCCAGCGCCGCGCCGAGCATCGTCCCAAGATAGATCGCCGAAGCGTTTAGCGCCAGGAGGCCGGCGGCCTGCTCGGGCCGAAGACGGCTCAGGCGCGCCTGCTGCGGCGCGTTGAAGCCGACGCCAGCGAAACCCCAAACCGCCATGATCGCCAGCGCTAGCCAAAAGCTTAGGCCGATCAAAGAGACCGCCGCCAAGGCCGGCGCCAGCGCGAGGACGACCCCGGTCAGCACGCGCATCGGCGTGAAGCGATCCGACAGCGCCCCGCAGACGTGATTGCCTACGACGCTGGCCGCGCCAAATGACAGCAGCAGCAGAAACAACGCGCTCGGCTCGTTGAAGCCGGCTTGGGCGAACTGCACGGAGATGAAGCTGAACGGGATGAACTGCGCGGTCATCACCAGAGCGGTCACCGAGACGGCGATCATCGCCGGGCGGTCGCGGAGCAGCGCCGTGAGGTCCGCGAGCGTCCGGGGCGCCCCATGCAGGGTGCGCGGCAAGGCGAGGGCGAGGATCAGCGTAGACGCCGCCGCCAAGCCCGCGACCATCACAAAAGCGCTGCGCCAGCCGAGACTTGTGCCGATCAGCGCGCCCAGCGGCACGCCGACCGCCGTCGCCACCGCCATGCCGCCGAACACTAATCCGAGCGCGGCGCCGAGCCGCTCGGGCGGGGCGATCGCCGTCACCGCCGCCGCCGCGACGGGCGTGATCGCCGCCGCGCTCAGGGCCGCCGCCACTCGCGCGAGCGCCAGCATCTCAAAATTTGGCGCCAGAGCCGCGGCCGCGTTGGCGATCAGCAAACCCAGGCTCGCCGTCACCAGCACGCGGCGTTTGTCAAAGCGCGCGGTCCAGACGCTCATCAGCGGCGCGGCGATCGCGTAGACCAGGGCGTAGACGGTGATCAATTGGCCGGTGAGCGCCTCGGAGACGCGCAGATCCGCGGCCATCTCCGCCACGAGCCCCGACAGCATCAGCGCGCCCGTGCCGACCGCGAAGTTCGCCGCCGCCAACCCGTAGAGCGCCAGACGAAGGGGCGTCGTGGGCCCCTTGTCCCGCAATTTGGCGGGGCATGCGGCTGGGGGCTGGGGGATCGCAAGGGTCATGGCCGGTCTCTTCCCTGGTCGGAACAGCGCTCAGCCGCAATGGCCGAGCGCCCAAGGGCATGGACGACCACCAGCCATAATTGAAATTGAAAGATCTTTTTTCAGGTATCGATCTCGTGGATACCAACGCGGGGCGGCGCCGGCCAAGGCGCGGCTCCACCTGCCTGATTGCTTTGATCGAGCGCTATTCCACGACCTTTGGGACGACGAAGAAGCCCTCCGCCTCGGCGGGCGCGTTGGCCAGGGCGCGTTCCGGAGCGCCGCCATCGGTGACGACGTCTTCCCGCATTTTCAGCTCCATGGGCGTGACGGACGTCATGGGCTCGACGCCCTCCACATCGACTTCTTGCAGCTGCTCCACCCAGCCGAGGATGGCGTTGAGCTTGCCGGTGAGCGCGCTGGCCTCCTCCGGCGAGACGGCGATCCGCGCCAATCGCGCCGTTTTCAGCACATCCTCATCGGATACAGACATCGGGGAACGCTCCATCGCCGTGAAATCCGTTCGGGTCTAGCGCCATTGGTCCGTTTCGAGCAAGGCGTCGGACGCGACGACGATGATGAGAACGACGGAGGGCGATGTGAGCGTCGAGAGCCAACCCAATGGCGCGGTCGAGGAGCGCGGCGGCGTGCTGAGGGCCGCGCGGGATTTGGGCTTCATGGGGTGGTTGTTCCTCGCGATCGTGGGCGGCCCGTCCGTGCTTTCTCTGGTGGACGCCGCCTTTGAGAACGTCGTGTTCTCGGCGCCGCTGGAGGCGCTGCTCGATGGCTACCAACGCCTCCTCCGCGTGGTGGCGCTGATCCTGGAGCCGCTGGCCGACCAGGTGATGCTGACGCTGCGGGCGTGGCTCGACGTGGATTGGACGCTGAGCGCCCATTGGCGTCCCCTGTTCGTGCTAATGTTGATCTTCATCTCGGCCAACGCCCGCAGTCTCTGGAGCGACGGCTTCAAAGGCGCGTCGGTGCTGTTCGCGATCATCACCGCCTGCGCGGCGTTCCTGGGCTGCGTGATCTCGGGGCTCGCGCCGGCCGATGGCGCGCCGCTGCTGCTGGGCGCGATCGCGGCGCAGTTGGTGGCGCTCACCATGTTGGGCAACATCCTCAGCTACGCGCTCGCGGCCCCGCTCTTCGGCCTGCGCCCGCCCCATGTGAGCCCGCTGGGCGTCTATGCGCTACGCGGCGCTCTGATGGCCGCGCTGGTGTTCGCCGCGGCCGTGGCGTTGGCGATGCTGGCCCCAGGGGCCACTCCGGATGGCGGGTTCAGCGTCGGCCGGCCCGATCTGACCGCGCTGTTCGGCGGCATGGCGCTCTACGGCGCGTTTTGGACGCTCTACGGCCTCGTCCGCAGCGATCTCAGCCAATTGCGGTTCGGCTTGCGCGTCTTCGGCGGGTTTCTGCTGGCGCTGGTGATCTTTTTGGCCGACGCCGCCCTACGCTGAGCGTTTGCCGTCGCGGCGCGCGCTGCTAGAAGGCGGCGTCCCCACCGCGACCGGAGATCACGCCCGTGGCCAAGCGCGCCAAAACCAAGTCCTCCGCCAACGCCAACGCCGCCGCCGACGCAACGCGCGGCGTGGCCTTCACGGAACCCGAGCCCGCGGTGATCCAAGGGGACACGGGCCCGTGGGAGCTGGTGGTGGGCATGGAGGCCCACGCCCAAGTGCTCTCGAAAGCAAAGCTGTTCTCCGGCGCGGCCACCGCGTTCGGCGCCGCGCCCAATAGCAATGTGAGCTTGGTGGACGCGGCGATGCCCGGCATGCTGCCGGTGATCAACCGCTTCTGTGTGGAGCAGGCGGTGCGCGCCGGCCTCGGCATCAAGGCGGAGATTAACCTCCGCTCGGTTTTTGACCGGAAGAACTATTTCTATCCCGACCTGCCCCAGGGCTATCAGATCAGCCAATACAAATATCCGATCGTCGGCGAAGGCGAGGTGATCGTCGATCTCGG
>JBCCTM010000177.1:0-7219 GCA_039198535.1 Pseudomonadota bacterium | reverse complement strand
GGGCGTCTGACGCCGCTCCAGCCTGAGAATGTGACCCGCGGCGCGCCGCCGAGCGTGCTTGGCGAGATCGAAAGCGCCAATGGCGGCGGGCCGGTGTCGCGCCCGATCTTCGACAGCCCCGGCGGGGCGGCGGCGCGCTCTGTGGGCCCGGCGGTCGCGGCCGCGGCGCCGGTCCGCTATGAGGATGCGATCCGCAGCATCCAAACCGGGGATCACGCCACCGCCGAGCGACAGCTCCAGGGCTTTATCGCCCAGAATGACGGCGACCCACGGATCGGCGACGCCACCTATTGGCTGGCGGAGACCTACCGCGTCCGCGGCATGTTCCGCGAGGCGGCGCAGACCTACGCCTCCGGCATTCGCAAATACCCGGAGAGCAAGCGCGCGCCGGACAGCTGGATGCGGTTGGGCATGTCTCTGGCGCAGCTGAACCAGGTCGACCGCGCTTGCGCGGCGTTCCGCCAGGTGGAGGCGCGTTTCCCGAACGCGCCGGCGCGGGTGCTGCGGGAGACCCAGACGCAGGCGCGCCGGGCGCAGTGCCCAGCCTGACGGACGCGTCAAATGCTGAGGATCCGGCGGCGCGCCCGGCGGATCCGCCCGACCTCGACCGCCTTCGCGATCAGTTCGCCGCCACTCTAGCGCGGCTGCTGAATGGTGAGCGTCAACTCGCCCTAGCGCTGTCCGGCGGCGGCGACAGCACGGCGCTCGCCCTGCTCGCCGCTTCGGCGCGCGAGGCGCTCGGGCTCGATCTGATCGCGGCGACTGTCGATCACGGCTTGCGCGCCGAGGCGGCGGAGGAGGCGGAGAGCGCCGCCGCGCTTTGCGAGAGGCTCACTATCCGCCACACGACGCTCCCCCTGGAGGGGCCGCTGGCCCGGGGAAATCTCCAAGCGGAGGCCCGGCGCGCGCGCTATGCGGTGCTGCGACGCTGGAGAGCGGCGGAGGGCGTTCGGGTCTTGGCGCTCGGGCACAGCCGCGACGATTTAGCGGAGACGTTCTTGCTTCGGATGGCCCGCGGCTCCGGCGTCGACGGCTTAGCGGCCATGGCCGAGACCGCGCCGGAAGAGCTCACGCCGTCAGAGGAAGAGCCGGGCGCGTCGGGCCCCCTGCGGCGGATCCGGCCGCTTCTCTTTTGCCGCCGCGCGACGCTTCGCGAGATCTGCCGCGCCGCGGGCGCTCCCTGGGCGGAGGATCCGAGCAATGCCGACGCGCGTTTCCACAGGGTCCGCGCCCGCGCGGCGCTCGACGCGCTCACGCCCCTGGGCCTTGGCGTCGAGCGGCTCGCAAAGACGGCGGAGAGCCTCAGCCGGGCGCGCCTGGCGCTGGAGGAGGGGGCCGCCGCGCTCCTGCGGCGCGCCGCCTCGGTCGACCTCACCATCGGCCTGATCCGGCTGAGCGCCGCCCCGTTGCGCGAAGCGCCGACCGAGCTGGCGCTGCGCGCAGTGGCGCGATGCCTCGAATGGGTGGCGGGCGCGCAGTATCCGCCGCGGCTGGAGAGTTTGGAGGCGGCGTTGGCGACGATCCGGGAAGGCGGCCGCGGGCGCAGTTTGCATGGCGCGATCCTCGCGCCCTCAGGCGCGGACGGGCGCGATTGGACGGTGTGCCGGGAGCCCGCGGCCGTCGATGACCCGGCGCCGTTGCTCCAGGGTCGCGCCGCGTGGGATGGGCGTTTCACCGCAACCGCGTCCGCGCCTCTGTTTTTATGCGCGGTCGGCGAGGGGGGACGTCTTGAGATTGAGCGTCGGCGAGACGGGGCCGCGCCCAGCGTTTGGGCCGCCGCCCCCCTTGCGGCGCGGCGCGCCGCGCCCGCGCTTTGGGACGCGGAAGGCCGACTGGTCGCCGCGCCGGCGGCGGGCCTCGGCGCGGATCTGTGCGTCATTACGCCGCAGCGGCCCGCACCGGTCTCCGTCGCCCTAGAATGATGTCACTGTCAGTTGAACGGTAAGGCCTTGCGCTTATGTCGTGGAGAGCGCATCGAACTTCAGGGCCCAGCTTCAGGAGATTATCGTCTTGGGAAACCTAAAGAACATCGTCCTTTGGGCGGCGATCCTGCTCCTGGTGGTGAGCACGGTTCATTTGCTGCAAAACCAAAATGAGCCTTCCGACACGAGCAAAGCGGCGTTCTCCGAATTCCTCGACAACGTGCAAAACGGCACGATCACGTCGATCACGATCAATGGCGAGCAAATCACCGGGACCGGCGCGACGGGTCAGTTTGAGACGGTGCAGCCGCCAGGCGGCCCGGACGTCGTCCTGCAGCTCGCGCGCGAAAAGGGCGTGAAGGTCATCGCCGAGCCGCAGCAGCGCAACGGGTTCCTGGCGACCCTGGGCTTCTGGCTGCCTCTGCTGATCTTGGTCGGCATCTGGATCTTCTTCCTCAATCGCATGCAGTCGAACGGTCGTAGCGCCATGGGCTTCGGCAAGAGCCGGGCGAAGCTGCTGACGGAGAACACCCAGCGCGTCACTTTTGACGACGTGGCGGGCATCGATGAGGCGAAGGATGAGCTGCAGGAGATCGTCGAATTCCTGCGCGCGCCTCAGAAATACACGGCCCTCGGCGGTAAAATTCCGAAAGGCGCGCTGCTGGTGGGCCCGCCGGGCACCGGTAAAACGCTGCTGGCCCGCGCCATCGCCGGCGAGGCGGGCGTGCCATTCTTCTCGATCTCGGGCTCGGATTTTGTGGAGATGTTCGTGGGCGTCGGCGCCAGCCGCGTGCGCGACATGTTCGAGCAAGCCAAGAAAAACGCGCCCTGCATCGTGTTCATCGACGAGATCGACGCTGTCGGTCGCCATCGCGGCGCCGGCTATGGCGGCGGCAATGACGAACGCGAGCAGACGTTGAACCAGCTGCTGGTGGAGATGGACGGCTTTGAGTCAAACGACGGCGTGATCATGATCGCCGCCACAAACCGGCCCGACGTGCTCGACCCGGCCTTGCTCCGCCCCGGCCGCTTTGACCGCCAGGTGCAGGTGCCGAACCCGGATGTGAAAGGTCGGGTGAAGATCCTCCAGGTGCATGCGCGGAAAGTGCCGCTTGGCCCGGATGTAGACCTCAAGATCATCGCCCGCGGCACGCCGGGCTTCTCCGGCGCCGATCTCGCCAACCTTGTGAACGAAGCGGCGTTGATGGCGGCGCGCGCGAACAAGCGCCTCGTCACGATGTTCGACTTCAACCAGGCGCGGGACAAGGTGATCATGGGGCCCGAGCGCCGCTCGCTTGTGATGAGCGAGAAGGAGAAAAAGTTGACGGCCTACCATGAGGCGGGCCACGCCATCGTCGGCATCAACATGCCGAGCCATGACCCGATCTATAAGGCGACGATCATCCCGCGCGGTCGCGCGCTGGGCATGGTGTCCTCCCTGCCGGAGGAAGATCAGCTGAGCCAGACGCGGCAGCAGTTGACGTCGATGATCGCCATGGCCCTGGGCGGCCGCGTGGCCGAGGAGATCATCTTCGGCGACGAGCAGGTCACGACAGGCGCGGCGTCGGACATTCAGCAGGTGACCCGCATCGCCAAGAGTATGGTGACCCGCGCGGGCATGTCCGAGAAGCTCGGCATGATCGACTATTCGAACCAGCAGGAGACGTATTTGGGCATGCGCTCCGGCGGTGCGGATGTCTCGCCGGAGACACAACGGACCATCGACGAGGAGGTCCGGGATCTGGTGGACACCGGCTACGACACCGCCAAGCGGATCCTGACAGAGAAGATCGACGATCTGCATGCGTTGGCGAACGGTCTGCTCGAATATGAGACGCTCACCGGCGATGAGATCGCCCGCGTAATCCGGGGCGAGACCATTGATCGGAGCGATGACGATGACGCTGCCACGCCCTCGCCCCTCAGCGCCATTGGCGTGCCGAAGACGCGCCGCGGCCCCGAGAGCGATGGCGGCATGGAGCCGGCGCCGCAAGCCTAAGCGCGCCGCGCGCCCTCGACGCGAGACATCGATCGGCGACGTCGGTCGACAGGTTGAAAACCCGCTCTTTTTGGGCGGGTTTTCTCGTTTAAGAAACGGGGCCGGACCGTCGCATGGCCACAGAACCGCTTAAATTTGCGGATCCCGATTGGACGCGGCTCGGGGAAAGCCGTGGAGCGCCCGCGGACGCGGCAGGGGAAGAGGCTGATGGCGCAGCGTACAGCGTATGCGAACGGAACATGTTCGGCTGCAAAGCGGCGGGGGCCATCGCTTTACAGGTCTACGCCCGTTCGCCCCTCGCGCGCCCATCGCGCCGGACGCGTTATCGCCTTGGGCGCAGCCTATGCGGCCTTGGCGGGCTGCGCGTTCATTCAGCAAGACACCGGTTTCGCCGCCTTGGAGCGGGAGCAGGCCGCCATTAATCGAGACGCCGGAGCCGCCAGGGAACAGCGCGACGGTCGGCGTCAGGTCTTGCGGTATGAGGCGGAGAACGGCGTGCGGATCCTTAGCATCATCCCCGGCGTCTATGGCGCGTCGGTGCCCTCCGACCGCCCGTCGAAAGATGTGTTCTGCGCCTTTGCGGAAGCGGTGCGCAGCGAGGATGTGAACGTTGTCGCCATCACGGTGCTCGGCAAGGATGACGGGCTCACCTCTTACGCCTTTGAGCGCCGCGATCCTGGCCAGGAACGCTCGCTGCTGTTCGCAGGGCCAGAGGATCAGACGCCGCTCACCACGGTGCGGGAGTTGGGCCGGGGCTGCCCCTGACCCTGCCCCTAACCCTAACCCTGACCCTGCCCCTGACCCCGCGACGCGCGCATCGCCGCAGACCGAGCCCCGCCTCAGTAATGCACTGAGAACGAGCGATCGGGTTTGTCGAGCGGCGGGGAGAACTTGGTCAGCTTGATGCCGGCCACGGCGGATTTGTACTCCTCAAGCCGCGGCGTGCGGCCAAGGATCGCCGAAAGCACGACCACTGGCGTTGAGGCCAGCAGCGACTCGCCCTTTTTCTCCTCGGCGTCCTCCACCACGCGCCCCGCGAACAAGCGTGTCGAGGTGGCGAGCACGGTGTCGCCCTTCTCCGCCTTCTCCTGGTTGCCCATGCAAAGGTTGCATCCGGGGCGCTCCAGATAGAGCAAATTGTCATATTCGACCCGGGCGGTCGTCTTCGGGGCCAAATCGTCAAACTCAAAGCCCGAATATTTCTGCAGGACGTCCCACTCGCCCTCTTCTTTCAATTCGTCGATGATGTTGTAGGTTGGCGCGGCCACAACCAACGGCGCGTTGAATTCGACTGAGCCGTCGCGTTCTTCGATATTGCGCAGCATCTGCGCGACGATCTTCAGGTCCCCTTTGTGGACCATACATGAGCCGACGAAGCCCAGATCGACTTTCTTGTCGCCGCCGTAATACGAGACCGGCCGAATGGTGTCGTGCGTGTAGCGCTTCGACACGTCGTCATTATGGACGTCGGGATCGGCGATCATGGGCTCGACGATCTGATCGAGGTCGACGACGAATTCCGCAAAATACTTAGCGTTCCGATCCGGGCAGAGCGCCGGGTTCTCACCGGAGCGGATCTCGGCGATGCGTCGATCGGCGATCTCGATCAACCCGTGGAGCGTCCGCGCCTCGTTCTCCATGCCCTTGTCGATCATGATTTGAATGCGGCTCTTGGCGATCTCCAGCGACGCGATCAGGGTCTCATCCTCTGAGATGCAAATCGCCGCCTTGGCCTTCATCTCCGCCGACCAGTCGGTGAAGGTGAAGGCTTGGTCCGCGATCAGCGTGCCGATATGCACCTCGATGACGCGGCCTTGGAAGACGTTGTCGCCGAATTTCTTCAGCATTTGCGCCTGCGTCGCGTGCACCACGTCGCGGAAATCCATGTGGTCTTTGAGCGCGCCCTTAAAGGTGACTTTCACCGTTTCCGGGATCGGCATCGTGGCCTCGCCGGTGGCCAGCGCCAACGCCACTGGGCCGGAGTCCGCGCCGAAGGCGACGCCCTTGGACATGCGGGTGTGCGAATCCCCGCCGATGATCACCGCCCAATCATCCACGGTGATGTCGTTGAGCACTTTATGGATCACGTCCGTCATTGAGTGATAGACGCCCTTCGGATCCCGCGCCGTGATCAGACCGAACTTGTTCATGAATTTCATGAGCTTGGGGATATTCTTCTGCGCCTTCACATCCCAGACGGACGCCGTGTGGCATCCAGACTGATACGCGCCGTCCACCGTGGGAGAGATGACCGTGGCCGCCATGGCCTCAAGCTCTTGCGCCGTCATCAGCCCCGTCGTGTCCTGCGATCCGACGATGTTGACCTTCACGCGCACATCCGAGCCCGCATGCAGCACCACGCCTGGCTCCACGCCGACGGCGTTCTTGTTGAAGATCTTCTCCACCGCCGTGAGGCCCTGGCCCTCATGGGAGACCACTTTGGAGGGCGCGAACACCACCGGCGGCTCGACGCCGAGGGTCTCTGCGGCGAAGCTTTGCAGCTTCTTGCCGAACACAATGGCGTAAGAGCCGCCCGCTTTGATGAATTCAAGCTTCTGCGGGGTGAAAGAAGAGGCGATGTCGGCCAATTCGACGTCGCCGTCTTTGTCGTAGAGTTTCTTCGTCTTGGTGTTGATGGTGAGCACGGTGCCGGTGGCGACCGAGTAGCGCTCCTCCAACACCGGATCTTCATTCTCGTCGAGGATCGGCTTGCCGTGCTCATCGAGCTTCTTGACCCAATTCTTCAGGTCAACGCCGATGCCGCCGGTGACGCCGACCGTGGTGAGGAAAATCGGGGAGATGCCGTTCGTCCCGCCGACGATGGGCGCGATGTTGACAAAAGGCACGTAGGGGCTGGCCTGCTTGCCCGTCCACAGCGCCACATTGTTCACGCCGGACATGCGCGAGGAGCCGACGCCCATGGTGCCTTTCTCGGCGATCAACATGATCCGCGCGCCCGGATGCTTCCTCTGCAGCGCCTGGATCTCGTTCTGCGCGTCTTCCGAGATCATGCATTTGCCGTGGAGTTCACGGTCTGAGCGGGAGTGCGCCTGGTTGCCGGGCGAGAGCAGATCGGTGGAGACGTCGCCCTCCGCCGCGATGAATGTGACGACTTTGATTTCTTCTTCGATGTCCGGAAGTTTGGTGAAGAACTCCGCTTGGGCGTAGCTCTGTAAGATCTCCGAAGCGAGGGCGTTTCCCGCCGCATGGGCGTCGGCCAGCCGTTCGGTGTCCGCTTCGTAAAGGAATACCTGGGTTTTCAGAACATCCGCCGCTTGCGCCGCGATGTCTGGCGCGT
>JBCCTM010000176.1:0-7251 GCA_039198535.1 Pseudomonadota bacterium | reverse complement strand
CTCGATGCTAAGGATGCCGATGCGGAACTCGGTGATCGGCGGCGTGGTGTCGTGGGTCGCGGCCGCGGGCGCGACCCCGCTCAGCAGCCCCGCCAAACCCCCCACCGCGGCGCGCGCCCCCGGGGCCCAGTTCCACTGTGTCATCCAATATTCCGCATCAAGGCGCGTTCAGGCTGGTGCTGCGCGGCCTGTTTATGCGCGGCCTGGGGTTCGATGTCGGAACGGGGGGTAGGGCCGGGGTCCGGGAGGGCGGAAGGCCCCGCTTCGCCCCCGCTCTGCGCTTCCCCTCCATAAATCTCGTCGACGGCCGCATCGGTCAGGGTCTCGACCGGACCATCGAACACCACCTCGCCCGCGCGAAGGCCGATGATCCGGTCGCAATGCCCCCGCGCCGCCTCGAGCGAATGCAGGTTGCAGATGACGCTGCGCCCGTCTTCACTGCGGATCGCCCGCAGCGCCCGCATCACCGCCTCGGCGCTCAGCGGATCAAGGGAGGCGATCGGCTCGTCGGCGAGGATGAGTTTTGGCCGTTGCATCAGCGCCCGAGCGATGGCGACGCGCTGCTGCTGTCCGCCGGACAGCGCCTCTGCGCGTTTCAACGCCTGATCGGCGACGTCAAGGCGGGCCAGATGGTCGAGCGCTTCAGCGACTTCGGCGTCGGAGAACAGGCCGAATAGGCTTTGAAAAAGGCCTTTGCCGTTGAGCCGCCCCAGCATGACGTTGGTCACCACATCCAAGCGCGGGGCCAGGTTGAACTGCTGGAAGATCATCGCGCAATCGCGTCGCCAGGCCCGCAACGCCGCGCCCTTAAGCGCCAGCGCGTCGACCCCATCAACCAGCACTGCGCCTCCATCGGCGGGGGTGAGACGATTGATCATGCGGAGGAGGGTTGATTTGCCGGCGCCTGAGCGGCCGATCACACCGATCATCTGCGGCGTGTCGATCCTAAAGCTGATTTGATGAGCGGCGATTGTCGTCCCGAACCGTTTGGACAGGTTTCGGATCTCGATGCGCATATCCGCTCGCTCCTTCCCGGTCTCCGGTCGCTGATCGTTCCTGAGCGCGGCGACGCCGAGCCCCAGCGCGCCGGCCCGTCGCAGGTGTGAGCGTCCCCGCCCGCCCTTCATAGATCCTCTGAAGGCGTGCTGACATCGAATAAAATCAGCGTGTGGGCCGGGGGCGGGTCGTCACGGGTGCGATGTTATGACCCGTCCCGCGGCGCGCCCCAAGGGCTTCGGCTGTCGCCGCGCAGGCGAAACACGCCCGCCGCCGTCACCATCTGCACGCCGTCCTCGCCGCGTATGTCCGCGTTCACAAAGGCGACGCTCGCGCCGCCGCCCACCATTGTGGCCTCCGCGCGCAGCCGCTCGCCGAGCCGGCGGCCTGCGGCGAGAAACTGGCAGTTCAAGGACAACGTGAAGGCGCGGCGGCGGCGTCCGGGATAGGGGCAGAACACCGGCGCGTACCCCGCCGCCGTGTCGATCAGGGTCGCCAACGCGCCGCCATGCACCACACCCTGGCGGTTCATGATCACCGGGGCTACGACGCACTCCATGGCCGCGAAACCTGCGCGCCATTCGACCAGTTTCATGCCGAGCGCGGTGGGCAAGGCGCTCACCTCTTCCTCGGCGATGGCGTCGTAATCGGCGGGCGGCTCGGGCAGCGGATCGGGCGGGGCGTCGGGCGTCGTGCTCATGCCCCAGCTCTGCGCTGAGGGCGCGCGCCTGTCCAGCCGCGGCGTTGGCGGCTTCACGGCGCGCAGAGGAAGGCGGCGACGGCCTTGGCCACGTTAAGATCGCCCAAGATGCGCCGATGGCCGAGCCCTTCGGTGACGAGGAGTTCAGCGGATGGCCAGGCCGAGGCGAGCGCTTGGACGGCGCCGAAGTCGGCCTCCCGGTCCTCCCGATCATGGATCACCAGCGACGGCTCGATGATCTTGGGCGCGAGGCGCGCCGCCTCAAAGGCCGAGGGCGGGACGCCCACATGCCGCGTTACTTTCTGGAGGAACAGCTCCAGCGCGGGCGGCGATAGCCGAACCAGCGCGGCGACGCCGCGGAGATGGGCCTCAATGGAGGCGAGCGGGGCGATGAGCGCCAGGCGCTCTGCGCGCACCCCCCAGGCGACGGCGTGCATCGCCGCCACCGCGCCCTGGCTATGGCCGACGATCGCCTGGAACGGGCCAAACGCTTCATGGGCCAGATCGATCGCTTGAGAGAAGGCCAAGGGATGATTGGGCTGCGCCTCGCGCGCCGCGGCGTCTTCGCCATGCCCGGGCATCTCCAGGGCGATCACGGTCGGCGCGGCGTCGCCCTCTTGGGTCCAAATCGCCGACGCGACACGGGCCCATTGGCGCCACCGGCCCTCAAAGCCATGCGCCAAAAGGATGGGAGACCGCGCTTCAGGATCGCCCCAGATCCGCGCCTTCGAACCATCCGAGAGTTCAACTGTCGCATCCTCTGGGCGCAGGCCGCTCTCCCAGGGCTTCGGCGCCCCAAGCCGCGCCGTGAACATTTGGGTGAGGAGCGCATCCGTGGCCATCTCGGCAGGCAGCGTCGACAGGTCGGGAAAAGCGGTCATGGAAAGGCTCCGAAACGCTTATAGTGTATATGCACGTTGCTGCGAAAAGCGTAACCGTGTATCTACACGTCATGTCAAAAGAAAATGCGAGGGATCCGGAGCTGAGGCATCTGGTGGACGAGGTGGGCGACCGCTGCCTGGCGCTCCGAACGCTGAGCGCCGCCCGGGCCGTGACCCGTCGCTATGATGCGGCTCTGCGGCCCACGGGACTGAGCATCACGCAATTCACCCTGCTGGTGGCCATTGAAAGCCTCAAGCCCGACGCCATCACCAGCCTCGCCGAGGTCTTGTGCATCGAACGGACGGCGCTCTCCCGAACGCTGCGGCCGCTGGAGGCGAAAGGTCTGGTTGAGCGACAAGAGGAGGCCGTTGGGCGCGCCAAGCCGATCCGGGTCACAGCGCCAGGGAGGCGCGCGCTCGCGGCGGCGTATCCGCTCTGGCGCGAAGCGCAGCGGGACACGGAGGCGCGGCTGACGCAACCCCACGCTGAGGCGGCCCGCCTGCTGTACACGCTGCGCGCCGAAGGCCCAAAATACTAGCCGGGCTCACCCGCAGGCCTGCGGCTCGCCGGCGCGTCCGGCGCTTCGCCGCGCTGGTATCGGTCGAGCTCGTCGGGGTCGAAGCCTTGGTCGTCGTCGATCAGGGGATCGCGCATGTAATCTTCCGCCGGCGGCGCCGCGACCTTGGCCACGACCACCCGGCACAGTCGATCCAGCATGGTTTTGTTCCGCGCGGAGCGGGAGGCGAGCGACGCGGTGAGCGCCGCCATCCGCTCGCGCCGCCAATGGCTCCAGCCTTGTCCGCCGCGTTCCATCCGCATCACCTCGCGATCTCGCCTCAGCCTATTCCGCCGGCGTCAACGCCGGGGCGCGTCCAGGATGCTTCAGAGCCTCCGCACTGACCTCGCGCGGGGCGTCAATCTTGGTCAGGCTGCAGGGCACGCCCTTGAGATGCGGGATGCCTTGCTCCCGGTCGAGATAATCGGGGTCGTCTCGGCAGAGCTGGGCGTCCGCGTATTTGAGCGCGCCCGAGAGCCCCTCCGCGAGCCCACGGGTCATCTCCGGTTTCCACCAGCCATGGGGTATGCGGACGAGCCCGTCAGGCATGCTGTCCCTCACCGAGGCCATGAGATCGACGTCGCCCACCGTGGTGCCGATGCGGATCCAATCCCCCTCGGCGATGCCGAATTGACGCGCGGTCTCGGGGCTCAGGAACGCCAAGGGCTGCGGGGTGCGCGCGCGCATCTCCGGGATGTGGCGGTGCCCGGTTTGGAAGAAGCCATCCTCGCGCACGCCGGTGAACAGCGTGAGCGGATAGCCTGGCTCCGGCGCAGGATCCTCTCGGAAATAGGGGAGCGGGTCGAAGCCCAGATCTTCGAGGACGGAGGATTTCAGCTCCACTTTGCCACTCGGCGTGGCGAAGCCGGTTTTGCGGTATTTCCGGAACTGCGGCGGGACGATGGAGACGTCGCTCTCGGCGACGAACTCGGCGAAGCTCTTGCCGACGCCTCTCAAGCGCCAGTCATAGAGATCCTCCAAGCTGTCCCAAGGCACGAGGTCCGGCCGGTCCAGCGCGCCGGCCAGCCGCTTCCAGAAGCTGAAGGTGCTCTCCGCCTCGCCCGGCGGCTCCATGGATTTCGCGCCGGGCCGCACGGTGGACATCCAACCCCAGGAGTCCGTCAGCCAGGGCCGCTCCAGCCAACTGTCGGCGGGCAGTACGTAATCGGCCAGCTGCGCCGAGGGCGTCATGAACTGCTCATGGGCGACGATCAGATCCTGGTTCATCATGCCTTCCAGGATCTTCGGCATGTTCGCGTAGCTGAGCAGCGGATTATTGCCCAGAAAGAAGAACGCCTTAACGGGGTAGGGCCCCTCGCCGGCCATGGCCCGGAAGGTGGCGCTCGGGTTGGCCATGAAGCAGCCCATCACCTGGTTGGGATATTCGTATCCCCACACCCGCTTGGCCGGCTCCCGCAGCGCCGCTTGGCCGCGATAGGTGAAGGCGGGATGCGCGTCGGAGCCCAATTGTTTGGCTTTCTGCGCTTCCGGCAGCGCCTCATGGGCTTCGATCACCCATTCAGGCGTGACCTGGGGATGCGCGCCTTGCAGCGTCTCACCGCCCACCACGTCCAGATGTCCACAGACGGCGCGTAGAATGCTCTGGAGCCGGATCGCCGAGGTGGAGTAGCGCTGCATGTCCGTGATCGGCGTCCAGGGGATGATCGACGGCCCGCCGGTGGCGTAGAGCCGGGCCGCCTCGGCGATCTGTTCCGGGTCGCAGCCGGTCAGCTTGGCGACGCGCTCCAGCGGAAATTCGTCGACGCGGGCGCGGAGCTCTTCGAAGCCAACCGTCCAATTCTCCACAAACTCCCGATCATAAAGCCCTTCGTCGAAGATCACCTTCAGCCAGCCAAACATCATCGCCGCGTCGCTGCCGGCTTTGAGCGGCAGCCAAATGTCGGCGCGCTCGGCGCTTTTGCTGCGGCGCGGGTCGAACACGATCAGCTTGGCTCCGCGGGCCTGGGCGCTGCGGATCATGCTGTAGATCGGCGTCCAGCTGTGCCGCGTCGGGTTGTGGCCCATCAGCACGATGACCTTGGCGTTCATGAAGTCCGCCATGGGGAACCAGCCATAGGTGAGCCGGTTCACCGCCGCCGTGTTCCCCGCGCAAAGCGCCACGCCGCTAATCCAATTGGGCGAGCCCAGATGGTTCATGATGCGTCGCCCGAGACCTTGGTCGGTGCAGGTGTTCCATTGGCTGGTGGAGACCGCCCACGCCTCCGGACCGTGCTCAGCGATCACCGCTTTTAGCCGCGCGCCGATATCCGCCATGGCCTCCTCCCAGGAGACCCGCTCGAATTTCCCCGAGCCCCGCTCGCCCACGCGGCGCAAGGGATGCAGCAGGCGGTCGGGATGGGCGAAGCCTTTGGGGGCCACGATCCCTTTCATGCAGATGTGGTCCCGGAAAATCGGATTGTCGGAGGAGCGAACCCGCACCACGCGGCCATTCTTCGATTCCGTCACCACGCTGCAGGCGATGTCGCAGGTCTGGCAGATGGCGCGCTTAGTCTCGACGCCGGGTCGAGAGGGGCGCGGCGCGATGCTGGCGTTGGCGGCGCTTTCGGGATCGAAGGGAACGGGGGCTGGCATAGGCTTGCTCCTGCGGCTGGCTCCGACGCGATTCAGATGACAGAGGGTAAGGTTCTTTTTTGGAACCCGTCAAGCTTGCCGTTCCGCGCTGATTTGGCTAGGCAAACGCGGAACTTGGGCAGGAAATGAGCGCTGTGCGATGAAAAAAGCTGATCACGCTGAGAAATTTTGTCCCATCGCCCGGACCCTCGCCGTTCTCGAGGATAGCTGGTCTTTCCTGATCCTGCGCAACGCTTTTCTCGGCGCGCGGCGCTTCTCAGATTTCGAGCGGCAATTGGGGTTGACCCGACATCTTCTGTCGGCGCGGCTTGGGGCCCTGGTCGAGCACGGGATCCTTCGGAAGACCGCCTCCGCGCAGGATCAACGCGCCTTCGACTACACGCTGACGGAGAAAGGGCTGGCGCTTTATCCGGTGATCGTTTCGCTGTCTGAATGGGGCCGCGCGCATACGCTCGAGGGTGACGGCCCGTTCGACTACATCCACGCCACAGGCTGCGGCGCGCCGATGCGTCCCCAGCTCTGCTGTTCGGAATGCGGAGAGCCCATCGGCCCCCATGACGTCTCCGTCTCGGCGTCCTTCACTCTGCGGGAGCGCCTCGCCGGCCTCACGGAGGAGGCGGCGGAGCGGGAGCTCGGCTATCCGGTCCCCGCCGTCGAAAGCGTCTAGACGTCCACGTCTTCGACGAAGCGCGCGTTCTCTTGGATGTACTGAAAGCGGAGCTCGGGCTTTTTGCCCATCAGCCGCTCCACCAAACCGCCCGCCTCTTCCGGCGCGTCCGGGTCGATCACCACGCGGATCAGGCTGCGGGTTTTCGGATCCATGGTGGTCTCTTTCAACTGCTTCGGCATCATCTCGCCGAGGCCTTTGAAGCGGCCGATCTCGATCTTACCTTTGCCGCCTAAGCCTCTCTCCACCAGCGCGTCTTTCTCCGTGTCATCCTGGGCGTAAGCCGTCTTCCCGCCCTGGCTCAGCCGGTAGAGCGGTGGGGCGGCGAGGTAGAGATGGCCGTGGTCGATGAGCGGCCGCATCTGCGTGTAGAAGAAGGTCATCAGCAGCGCGGCGATATGCGCGCCGTCCACATCGGCGTCCGTCATGATGACGATCTTGTCGTAGCGGAGATCTTCGTCGCGGTAGTTCTTGCCGGGCTGCACGCCGAGGGCCTGCATCAGATCCTGCAGCTCTTGGTTGCCCGCGAGCTTCGACTGCGCGGCGCCCAACACGTTGAGAATTTTGCCCCGGAGCGGCAGCACCGCTTGAAACCGTCGATCCCGCGCCTGTTTGGCGGAGCCGCCGGCGCTGTCGCCCTCCACCAGGAACAGCTCTGACCCCGCCTTGGAGGCGTCGGAGCAATCCGCCAGCTTGCCCGGCAGGCGCAGGCGCTTGGTGGCGCTTTTGCGCTGGGCCTCTTTTTCCTGGCGCCGCTTGAGCCGCTCCTCGGCGCGCTCGATCAGAAAGTCCAGGATCGCGCCCGCGCGCTTCGGGTCTGCGGCCAGCCAGTTGTCGCAATGGTCGCGCACCGCGCCT
>JBCCTM010000175.1:0-7270 GCA_039198535.1 Pseudomonadota bacterium | reverse complement strand
CCTCGACAAATCCCGCACCGACCGCGGCCTCCGCACCCTCATCCGCCTAGTCGCCCTCAGCCCAGAGGCGTAGCTTCCCCACACGCGCAGGCGCTTTCTCTGAAAGAACCGACATGCCGCTCCGTCTAGAAATGAGGCGACGAAAAAAGCGCCTCTCGCGCTCAAGGCCGCGCGCGCGGAGCTTATTCCTTCCTTTTCCGCCGACCAAGCCATCCCTTGGCGGCCCGCATGCGATACAGCCGGGCGAACAGCTGACCGAGGGTAGGGAGCGCCTTGCGATGGAGATAGCCGACGACAGGACCGCCGCGTTTGGCGGGTTTTGGACAGCGCTCGCTGCAACGGGGGCGGGCCTGCGCGCCGCGGGGCGTCTGGCGATCGGCCTGGGTCTGGCGGCGGGGATTTGCGCGGCGGCCTCCGCGCGGGAGGAGACCACCGGCGCGACAGCGCGGACCGCGCAACGACCGGCGCTCTGGGCCGTCTCGGACGCCGACACCACCATCTTCTTGTTCGGCTCCGTCCATGCGTTGCCGCCGGAGCAGCAATGGCGGTTTGCGGAGCTCGAAGCCGCCTTGGAGGCCGCACAGGCCGTGTATTTTGAGACCCGTCTGGATTTGATCGCCCAGGCGCGGCTCGCCTTCCTGATCGCGCGCCTCGGCGTCAATCCGGAAGGCGTCCGGTTGAGCGACATGCTCGGGTCAGAGAAGGCTGCGCGGATGCGGCGGGCCGTCGCCGAGCTTGATCTTGAGCCCGATGCGTTTGAGGCCATGCGCCCCTGGTACGCCTATCTCAGTTTCTCGGCGGCCACCGCCTTGGCCGCCGGGGCCAGCGCCGCCCATGGCGTTGACGCGGTGCTGGAAGTGGAGGCCCGTCGGGCCCGCAAAGAGGTGCGCTTTTTCGAGACGCCCGAGGCGCAGATCGCCATCTTCAGCGAGATGTCCGAGAGCGATCAGATCGCCGTCCTAGAGATCACGCTCGACGCCTATGACATGGCGCTCGATCAGCTTGCTGAACTGTTTCGAGCCTGGGGCGCGGGCGACATTGAGACGATCGAGCGTCTTGCTTTTGAGGGCATGGCCGCGGCGCCGCCCGCCTTCTTTGAGCGGATCTACACCACGCGAAACCAAGCCTGGGCCGTGGAACTCGACCGCGCGCTTCGGGAGGAGCCCGGCGTGCTGATGGCGGTCGTGGGCGCGGCGCATCTCGTGGGGCCGGACAGCGTCCAAGCGCTGTTGGCGGCGCGGGGATATGATGTGAGCCGACGTTGAGATGCCCCCCGACGCGGACATCGCCGCGGCGATCCTCGCCCTCCTGAAGGCGCGCAATCCGGCCGGGGAACGCGGCGCCGCCGGGCGCAGCATCTGTCCGTCTGAAGCGGCGCGGGCCTTGGAGACGGAAGACGCCGCCTGGCGCGCTTTGATGCCGGACATCCGCCGCGTGGCCGCGCGCCTGGCGGAACAAGGGTTGATCGAAGCGACCCAACGCGGCGCGCCGGTCGACGCTGAGCGCGCCCGAGGGCCCATCCGGCTGCGCCTCTCGGGGTCCGTCGAAGGCGTCTGAACCGCCCCATCCCAGCGAGGCCGCAGATACAGAACAGCCACATGTCGGCGCTCAATTGGCGGCGGATCGCATCGCTTCGTGCGCCGGCGCGGCCTTTGCCCTCTGTTAAGGTTTCCAAAGGTCGCGTTGTGGAAGGCGATGGGGAAGGCGACACGCGGCGCGCGAGCGACCGCCTCTCTTTACGGGCCGTTTGTCGCGGCGGCGCTCACGCTCTTAACCGCCGTGGGCGCGCAGGCTCAGAGCTTAAGCGTCGGCGATGGGGAGACGCTGATCGGCCAGCAGACGGTGGGCGACGGCTCGAGCGTGTCCGTGGCCCCGGGCGGCGTCATCGACAACCGCACGATCGTCGGCGGGGTCGACGGAATATCCGGCGGCGCCAACGTGTCGGTGGACAACGCCGGCTCGATCTTCGCCTTCGAAGACGCCATCGAACTCGGGCCCAACGGGACAGTGGTCAATTCCGGACTGCTTGACGGCGCCTTTGGCATCTTTGCGCCGGACGGCCTCCGCGTCACCAATTCCGGCCAAATTAACGCATTGGGCCCGGCTGTGCTCGTCAATGACGCCGCGGTCGTGGTCAACACCGGCCGAATGATTTCGGCCCTAGGTTCGGCCGTGGAGGGGGATGACGACCTCCGCATTGAGAATAGCGGCCTGATGCAGGCTCCGATCGCGATCTTCGTCGACGACCGCCTTTCGCTGACAAATTCCGGCGACGTCATCGGCGAGTTTTTCGGCGTCGTCGCCTTTGACGACGTGTCGATCGTCAATGACGGGACGATCCAAGGCGGCCTGTTCGGCGTCGAGGTCACCAATGGCGAGATCGTCAATCGCGGCTCGATCATCGGCGTCGGCGACGACGCCATCGTCGTCTTCGGCCCGTCGCGGCTGATCAATAGCGGTGTGATCCGCGGCGGCGGCGACGGCTTCGACGATGACGGCGACGCCGCCAATATCGTAATCAACAGCGGGATTATCGCCAGCACCGGCTCTGGGTTCGATCAGAACGCGCTTGATTTCGGCGGCGGCGACGACGTGCTGGTGCTGCTGCCCGGGTCGCAACTCATCGGCGCAGTCGAGTTCGGCGACGGCGCGGACACGCTGATCCTTGGCGGAGCGCTCAACACGGTCGTCGCTCTTGATGCCCAGAACCTCTCCGGCGTGTTCTTGCCCGAGACGCTGATCTCCAACGGATTGCCCGCAGCCTTCTCCGGCGATGGTCAATTGTTCGCCGCAGTGGACCCGACCGCGCTCATCGCCCTGCGCGATCAGTTCGCGGATTTCAGCGACCAATTGTCAAAAAGCGTTGCGCGTCGGGGAGCCGATCGAGACGCGAGCGCGGCGGGCCTGACCGTCTCCCCGATGCAGTATGTCGCCTCAACGGGCCCCCGCGCGCGGAAGGTTTGGGCGGATGCGTTCGGCGGCGTCCGCATCCGGGAGGCCGGCGCCGTGCTGAACGAGGCGCGCACCTCCTGGTACGGCGCGCTGGCGGGTGCCGCGCTAGGGGGCGCGTTCGGCGCGGATCTTGGCGGCTTCATCGGCGTCGCAGGCGGGGCCTCGAAGGCCCGCTTCAGCGCTCCCATGGGCGGCGATCAGACCTCCCATGAGATCACCCAGCTGGGGCCGGTGGTCGGCCTCTACGCCGATGCGGCGCGCGGCCCGCTCAAGATCGCCGCGCAACTCTCGGCGGGTGTGAATTTCTATGAAAGCGACCGCCGCGTCGCCGGGCTGGCCGGCTCCGAGACGGCCTCGATGGACTTCACGGGGGTCTACATCGCGCCGGAAGCCAGCCTATCGACCGAGTTTGACACGGGCGCGGGGCTGAGCCTCGTCCCCGCCCTGACGCTGGGCTATGCGGGCGCATTTCTCGATGGAGCGACCGAAGACAGCGGCTCCGCCCCGCTCCGGTTGGATGACCGCTCGATCCATCTACTGCGCGGACGCGCCACGCTGACGGCGCCGCTGGAGGTCGTCGCGGAGCAAGGGGTGCTTCGCCTTTCGCCGCGGATCGGCGTCTCAGGCTATACCGGCGACGGCGAAGCGGAGGGCCTGCTGCTCGGCCAAAGCGTTGATCTCACCGCCCTCGGCGACGACGCGCGGGCCACGTTCTTCGGCGGCCTCGGCGGCGAATACAGCCTTTTCGACAGCGACAGCAGCGCCTTCTTTGACATCGAAGCCGGTCGGGACACGGACAGCGCCTCCACGCTGTCTGGCCATGTGGGCTTCCGCGCGCGGTTCTGATCTCAGCCGAGCCGCACGCCCGGTGAGAGGCCGCCGCCGCGCTGAAAATCCTCGGCGTCCATCGGCGCCTTCCCCGCCCGCTGCACACGCGTGAGCCGCAACGCGCCCTCGCCGCAGGCGATCAAGAGCCCGGCGTCCAAGATCGAGCCGGGAACAGCGCCAGCAGAAGGGGCTCTATCCGGCCGCGCCGCGAGCACTTTCAGCCTGGCGCCATCGGGGCTCGCGCACCAGGCTCCGGGCGCTGGAGACAGGCCACGGATCAGCCGATCGAGCGTCTCGGCGGGGCGGCTCCAATCGATCCGCGCCTCCGCCTTGTCGATCTTCTTCGCGTAAGTGACGCCTTCTTCTGGCTGCGGCGTCTCCACCGCGCGCCCGGCCGCCAGCGCCGCCAGGCTCTCCACCATCAGCGGCGCGCCCATGGCCGCCAACCGCACGAACAACGCGCCGCTGTCCTCCTCGGGCCCAATCGGCGTCGCCGCCCGCGCCAGCACTGGCCCTTCGTCGAGCGGCGGCGTGACGCGCATGACGCAGACGCCTGTCTCCGCGTCGCCGGCCATCACCGCCCGCTGGATCGGGGCCGCGCCGCGCCACCGCGGCAGGAGCGAGGCGTGCAAATTAAAGCAGCCGAGCCGCGGGGCGTCCAACGCCACGGAGGGCAGCAGCAGGCCATAGGCCACCACCACGGCCGCATCGAGGTCGAGCGCGGCGAAGGCCGCCTGCGCCGCCGGATCCTTCAACGACGCGGGCGAGCGGACCTCCAGCTCCAATTCCGCGGCGCTTTCGGCCACCGCGGTCGGCCGGGTCTTGCCGCCGCGGCCGGCGGGCCGGGGCGGCTGGGTGTAGACGGCGGCGATCTCGTGGCCCGCCTCCACCAAAGCCCGGAGGGTTGGCGTGGCGAAAGCCGGGCTCCCCATGAAGGCGAGCCGCATCAGCTGGACGCGCCGCTGGGCCGCTGCTCCTTGGCCTGCTCCTTGGCGCGCTCCTTCGCCCGCTCGCGCTTCAGCTTTTTCATCTTGGTGGTGATCATCTGCCGCTTCACCGGGCCGAGATAGTCGATGAACAGCTTGCCGTCCAAATGGTCGATCTCATGCTGGATGCAGGTGGCGCGGACGCCTTCGAACTCGCGCTCTTGGGCGGCCCCGGTCTCGTCAAGCCACCGGATCTTCACCCGATCCGGCCGGGTGACGTCGTCGAATTGCTCCGGGATCGAGAGGCAGCCCTCATTGTAGCTGCGGGTCTCGTCGGAGGCCCAGAGGATCTCGGGGTTGATGAAGGCGATGGGCTCGGGCGGCTCTTCGATGGGTTGGCCGTCCTCATCCTCGCTGCGTCCCGCGCAATCGATCACCACCACGCGGTCCAGCACGCCCACCTGCGGCGCGGCCAAGCCGATGCCGGGCGCGTCATACATGGTGTCGAACATATCGGCGATCAGCGCGCGGGTGGCGTCAGTCACCTCCGCAACGGGCTCGCACTTCTTCTTCAAACGCGGATCCGGGTGGATCAAAATCGGTCTTACGGCCATGCGCTGCAGCTAGGACGGCTGGAACAGGCGGTCAAGCGGCCACGGCATTGGCCAGGGCGAGCGAGTCGCTGCGGTCAGCCCATCGGTCCGTCCTGGGCCAGGCGGCCGCGTTGACCCGTCCCACCGCCCCGGCTATGCCGCGCTGCAGCAATACCATTCGCCGAAGGATCAGACCCTTGAGCTTCATCGTGCAACCGAGCGCCGTCGCGCGGCCCAACCGCTGCAACCTGTTTGGCCCGGGCTCCCGGCCTGCGATTTTCGAGAAGATGGCCGGCAGCCAAGCAGACGTGCTCAACCTCGACCTTGAGGACGCGGTGGCCCCGGACGACAAACCGCAAGCCCGCAAAAACATCGTCGAGGCGCTCAACGATGTGGATTTCGGCGCCAAGACCGTCAGCGTGCGGATCAACGGGCTCGACACGCCGTTCTGGTATAAAGACGTGGTCGACCTGATTGAAAAGGGCGGCGAGCGTCTGGATCTGATCATGATCCCGAAGGTCGGCCGGCCAGAAGACCTCTACGCCGTGGACGCGCTGGTCAGCGCCGCGGAAGCCGCGGCTGGGCGAAAGAAGAAGCTGGGCTTCGAGATCATCATCGAGACGGCCGCTGGCCTCGCCAACATCAACGCCATCGCCGCCTCCACGCCGAGGCTGCAGTCGATGAGCTTCGGCGCGGCCGACTACGCCGCGTCCATGGGCATGGCGACGACGGGCATTGGCGGCACGCAGTCGGATTATGCGATGTTGGCGGACGGCCCGCCGGACAGCGACCGCGCGCTGCATCTGGCCGATCCCTGGCATTTCCCCATCGTCGCCATGGTCTCCGCTTGCCGGACCCATGGGCTCCTGCCGCTGGACGGGCCGTTCGGCGACTTCTCGGACCCAGAGGGCTTCCGCGCCCAGGCCAAGCGCTCGGCCATGCTGGGCTGCGTGGGCAAATGGGCCATCCATCCGAAACAAGTCGCCCTATCCAATGAAGTCTTCACACCATCCGAGGCGCAGTTGACGCAGGCGCGCCGCATCCTTGAGGCGATGGAAGAGGCTCAGCGAACCGGCCAAGGCGCGGTGGCGCTCGACGGCAAACTGATCGACCTGGCCAGCATCCGCCAGGCGGAAGTGGTGGTCCGCCAAATGGCGCTGATCGAGGGCGACAAGTGAGCGGAGAGGCCGGCGGTCGGGTCGGGCGGACGCTGAGCGTCGTCACTGGCCTCTACGCCGGCGCGCCCGAGGCGCTTTGGCCCGGCAAACCCCAAAGCGCCATCGCCAAACGTCCCGTGGTGGGCCGCGCGCAGTTGAGCCCCGAGGGCTTGGATGTGGACGCCCAGGCCGACCGTCGGGTCCATGGCGGCGTGGATAAGGCGCTGCACCATTACCCGGCGGATCACTATCCCGTCTGGGCGGAGGAAAGCCCGGACCGGGCAGAGCGCTTCCGCGCAGGCGGCTTCGGTGAGAATATCTCGACCATGGGCCTAACGGAGCGGGATCTTTGCCTCGGCGATGTCATCGCCATTGGCGACGCCGAGGTGGAAGTCAGCCATGGGCGGCGCCCCTGTTGGAAACTCAACGCGCATCTTGAACAGCCGGATCTTGCGGCGCGGATGCAGAAGAACGGTCGGACGGGCTGGTATTATCGCGTGCGGCGGCCGGGCGAGATCGGCGTGGGCGACGCGCTGATCCTGAAGGGTCGCCCCCAACCGGACTGGCCGCTCGCCCGCGTCATCGGGGCGCTGTTCAATCCGCGCCTGACCCGAGAGGAGGCCGCCGCGGCAGCGGCGCTGCCGGAGTTGGCGGAGGCGTGGCGCAAAGACTTCCGTCGGATTGCGGACGCGCCGGACTGAACGGGCGCGCCCGCTCCGGGGTGGGCGCTCGATCCGGCCGAGCCACGCGGTTTATCGCGCCGACGCTTCTCAGCTCAGGGTTCAGCGCGGCGTCGACTTGCGCCCGCCCGGGG
>JBCCTM010000174.1:0-7271 GCA_039198535.1 Pseudomonadota bacterium | reverse complement strand
TGTTTTTCTATGACTTCCTGGTGCAAAACGGCGGCGCGTGGGTCGAGGATTTCATCCTGATCGACGCCTTCGACCGCATCAACTATCGCCAGTATCGCAAGGGCGACGCGGAACTCGTCTCTGAGAAGATGAGCGTGATCTTGCAATTCTATGAAACCGATTGGCGGGTCGCCCATGCGCGCGGATATCTGCGGGACGCGAAAGCCAACGCCGCCTTGCTCCGCGCCGCGCTTGAGCGCGGAGAGATTGGCGTCAGCGAGACGGGACTTCTGCTGGTCAAGCTGTTCCGAGGCGTCTTGGGCAACACGCCCTTCGCGCTGCCCTCCATGAACCGCGGCGTGATTAGTCTACTGGGTGAAGGCCATGTGAACGGCGCCCGTTATGACGTGCGCAGCGCCTTCTCCGCACGGGGCGCGCTGCGATCGGGCGAGATCCCTGAAAACCTGAGTTGCGAGCGCTCTTAGCGCTCGAGCGACGGAGGGCGGCGGCCGCGTTCGGCGCGGCTCTTCACTCCGTTCCTCTTCGGCGCCATTCACGGCGCCACAGCAACGCAACTATGCCCATAAATTCATCAATTGTCGGGATTTAGACAGGTCCGCCAGTCATCCATCTGATTTACCGCATGAATTGAATGCATTCCGACCCTCTAACGCTTGGCGCGATGCGTCTCAGAAGCGCAACGTGATCGATTTTTTGTTACATTCAGGCATCACCTTCATGATATCGGCGCCAAAAACTTGAGCGACACTGCTTAATCCCGCGCCTGCCGCTTGACCGATCGGCCCCCGATTTCGCCCCTGAGACCAGGGAGAAGCCCGCATAGATAAGCGGTGAGATACGGGGAAGGATCATGAAAAATTTCATTGCGGCGCGCCGGATCGGCGCCGCCGTGGGCGCTATCGCCATGTCTGCTCTGGCGCTGAGCGACGCCATCGCCCAGGACGCGACCGTTGGTCGACTGTTCGTCCTCGGCGACAGTTTGAGCGATGGTGGAACGTACACAAACTTCGCGGATGGCGCGCTCGGCAACCCGGGGCTGCCGACGCGGTATCGCTTCACAAACAACCGCTCGGACGGCACGGCGCTGGTCTGGGCAGAGTATTTCGCAGCGCTGAATGGCGTGCCGTTGGAGCCCAACATCATCACGCCCGGCCCCGCCGGCGACGGCACCAACTTCGCCCAGGGCGCGTCGCGCGTCTCTGAGCCAAACGCTGGAGCGCCCCCCAATCTGATCACCGCCACGCCCGTGTTCTCGAATGTGGTCGCGGACAGCCAGGTGGCGCGCCTGATCGCGCTGACCGGCGGGCAATTCCGCGAGAACGACATCGTCACCATTTGGGCCGGCGGCAACGACGCCCTCGCGGCCGCTGTCAATCCGACGCAAGCGCAGACGATCTTGACCACCGCGGCGACGCAACTGGCCGAGGGCGTTCGGCAGCTCGAAGCGCTGGGCGCGAAGAACATTATCGTGTTCACGCAGCCTGACGCCGGACGGTCGCCCAATGCGATCCAAGCCGAGCAGACCTTCCCTGGATCGATTGCGGCGGGCTCGCTCGGGGCGCGTCTGTTCAACAGCACCTTGATCGCGGGCCTCAACGGCAGCGACGCGGTTGTTTTCGATGTGGGCAAGCTGTTTGACGCCGTGGTGGCCAATCCGGCGTCGTTCGGCATCGATGTGGGCCTGACGCCGCAAGCCGCGGCCCCTAACCCTCTGACCGGCATCGCCTGTGAGAACGCGCCCAACCAGAGCTCTTTGCTCTGTGTCGACCAGCCCGGCAATGCGGGGACGACGTTCCTGTTCGCCGACTCTGTGCACCCCACCACGGAGGCGCACGCCCTCGTGGCGGCGGCGTTGCAGGGCTTGTTCGCCGGCGCCGAGCAACAGGCGCGCCTCTTGGAGACCACCCTGGCCAATCAACGCCAGGCGGAGCTGTGGCGCGAGGAGCGCCTGCGGCCCAGCGCGCTTTACTATCTGAACCCGGAAGGCGGCTGGGTGCGCCGCACCGCGGGCGACATCCGCGGCCGATTGGTGGGCGAATACACCTCCGTTGAGAGCGAGAGCACTGCGGTGTTCGGCGCCGGCGACGGCGACGCTCTCTCCGCGATCCTGGCCGTCGACGTCATGGCCGGCGAGAACGCCCTGCTGGGCGCGGAGCTGCGCATCGGCGGCGGCGAGACCGACTTCAGCGCGGGAGACGCGGAATGGGCGTCCATCGGCGGCGGCTTCTACGGGATGGCGCGCGTTTTTGAGAACTTCCACATCAACGGGGCTGCGGGCGTCGACTTCTTTGAGTTCGACGAGATCACCCGGGTGGTGAACCTCGGCCCGCGCACGGACAGCTACGCAGGCGATACGGACGGCCTGCGGTTCTATCTCCGCGGCGGCCTCGGCTACACCTTCGAGTTTGGGTCCACCAGCGTCACGCCGGAAGCGGCGATCGCCTATGACCAGATCGAAATCGACGGCTATACCGAAGCGCAAGGGGCGGCGAGCGTGGCGTTCGGCGACAATGAGATCACCTCGACGCGGGCGATCGTGGCGCTGGCCCTCACCAGCGCGCCGGAGAGCCTACCCGGCTGGAGCTTCGGCCTCCGCGGCGGCTATGAGTTCGAACTCGATGATGACAGGCATGAGATCGCCGTCGGCTCGAACGCCAACGGGGTCGGAACCTTGTCGCTCACCCGGTTTGACGGCAGCTACGGCGTCATCTCGGGCCGCGTCGGCAAGGCCATTGGCCCGGGCGTGCTGAGCCTTGGCGGCGGCGCCACGCTGCCCGAAGAGGGTGAGACGGGCTTTGTGGGCTCGGTCGAGTTTGAGATGGGCTTCTGATCAGCACTGACCCGTTCAGAACAAGACCAAGAGGGGCCGGCGGCGACGTCGGCCCTTTTCTCGTCTTAGCCGGCGCGCGCGGCGCGGATGATCCAATCGCGCGTCTCTTTCGGATCGATCACCGCGTCGAGCTCCAGCATGGCGGCGGCGTTGAGCGCCTCGCCTTGGGCGTAGAGGTGGTCCACCTCCGCATTGAAGGCCGCCTCGCGGGCCTCGGGATCGTCGATGGCGGCCAAACGCTTGCCATGGGCCAGCCGCACCGCGCCTTCGAGGCCCATGGCCCCCAGTTCTCCCGTGGGCCATGCGATGGTGAAGCGCGGCACGGTGAAGCTGCCGCCCACCATGGCCTGGGCGCCGAGCCCATAGGCCTTCCGGGTGACGATGGCGAAAATCGGCACGGTTAACGCCGCGCCCGCCACCATCATCGAGACGCCTCGCCGCGCCTGCCCCTGGGCCTCAATGTCCGGGCCCACCATGTATCCGGGCGTGTCGCAGAGGGAGATCAGCGGCAGGCGATGGGCCTCGCACAGCCGCAGGAAGCGCGCGCCCTTGTCGCACGCGTCCGGGTCCAGCGCGCCGCCCAAATGCATGGGATTGTTGGCGATCAGCCCATAAGGCCGCCCCGCCACCCGGGCGAGCGCGGTGATGAGGCCGGGCGCATGCCCTGCGCCCAGCTCCAGCAGACCATCCGCATCCGCCAGCAGCGTCGCCAACACCCGCATGTCATAGGCGCGGCGGCGGTTCTCCGGCACGGCGTGGCGCAACAGGCGCTGATCCGCGCAGGTCCAATCGGGGATCGGCCCTTGGAAAAACGACGCGGCGCGGCGCGCCATGCGCACGGCCTCGCCCTCCTCCGCGGCCAGCAGATCCACGCCGCCCGCCGCATAAAGCGTGCGCGCCGGGCCCACCTCCGCGGCGGTGCAGGCGCCAAGGCCGCCGGCCTCGATCATGGCCGGCCCGCCCATGCCGATGCTCGCGCCCTCGGTGGCGATCACAATGTCGGAGGCGCCGGGGAACAGCGCGTTGCCGGCGAAGCACCAGCCCGAGACGACGCTGATCAACGGCGTCTTCCCGCGGAGCGCGGTGAACTCATGAAACGTGTCCACGTTGAGCCCCGCGACCACCAGTTCCATGGCGCCGAAATCATTGGGACGGCCGCCGCCCCCTTCAGGGAAGATCACCAGCGGCTCCCGCTCGCCCGCCGCCCGGCCCGCGGCCCGCTGCGCCACGATCTGCAGCCAGCGATCCATTTTGCGGTGGTGCATGAACCCTTGGGTGCCGGCCATCACCGTGTAATCCACCGCCGCCACCGCGCAAGGGGCGCGGTCGGGGCCGACCCAGGCGGCGTTGACGTCCGCGAAACCCGTGACGATCCCGTCCCCGGCCCCCTGGGCCAGCCGGGTCTCCATCGGCCTGTCGCGCCCGCCCGCTGGTACGGCTAAGGCCCCGTATTCCTTGAAACTTCCGGGATCGCACAGAGCGTTCAGGTTGGCCCGGGCGCTCCATCGACCGCGCCGTCGCCGCTTCTCCATGGCCTCGGGCCGCGCCGCGTCGAACACCAGCGCATTGCGGGCCAGGGCGCGGGCGAGATCGGGGCGGATCTCCGCCGGGTCGGGCGGCGCCTCCAGCGCTTCGCCGTCACCCCGGGCGGTGATCTCGTCGAGAATGATCAGAGCCGCCCCTTCGCCGAGCGCTTGGCCCGGGCGGGCGACAACGGCGCGCACGCGACCGCTGACCGGAGAGCGCACCGGGTGCTCCATCTTCAGCGCTTCGAGCACCGCCACCGTCTCCCCGATGGACACACCGTCGCCCGGAGCGACGGCGATCTCCTGGACCATGGCGGCGAGCGGCGCGCGGAGCGCCTCCGCGCCGGGCGGGAGAGCGGGCGGGAGAGCGGGCGGGGAGGCCGCCGCATCAGCCGCGCCGCCGTCATCCTCGCGCGCGCCGGCGGGCGCGCTTGATCGCGATCCGACATACGCCTCCGCCCGCGCCGCGATGGCGGCGGCTTCCTGCTCGATCATCTCCGTCGTCGGCCCGTAGCGCGTCACGGCGGGATGCTCGAGCAGCGCCGCCAGCACACCCACATTGGTGTCCGCGCCTGTGATCTCAAACCCAGCGAGCGCCGCGCGAGCCCGGCCGAGCAACGCGGCGAAATCATCGCCGCCTTCACCACGGTCCCCTTGGCGCACAATGAGCTTGGCGATCAACGGGTCATAGAGCGGGCTCGGCGCGTCCCCGGCGCGGGTCAGCGTATCGACGCGGACGCCCGGTCCCATCGGCGGGGCGAACTGGGTGAACCGGCCGCTGCTGGGGGCGACGCCGCCATCGGCGCTGAATTTCTCCGCGCACACCCGCAGTTGCAAAGCGCGCCCGCGGGGCGCCGGCGGCGGGTCCAAGCCGATCTCGCCGAGGCTCTCGCCCCGGGCTAGCCGGAGCTGCGTCGCCACCAAATCAAGCCCGTAGATCTCTTCGGTGACGGTATGCTCAACCTGAAGGCGCGGATTGACTTCAATGAAGGCGCAGCGGCCTTCCGCGTCCACCATGAACTCCACCGTGCCGAGCCCGCGGTAATGCGCCGCCGCGCCCATGCGCTCCGCGGCGTCGAGCAGCTCGGCGCGGATCGCTTCATCCAGATTGGGCGCCGGCGCGATCTCCAGCAGCTTCTGATGCCGGCGCTGCAGCGTGCAATCCCGCTCGCCAAGGGTGACGACACGGCCGGAGCCGTCGCCGACGATCTGCACCTCCACATGGCGCGCGCCTTGGAGCAACCGCTCTGCGTAGAGGCCCGGCGCGCCCACGGCAAAGGCTTCACGCTGCGCGGCGGCGTAGGCGTCTTCCAGATCCGCCGGGTCATAGACCGCGCGCATGCCGCGCCCGCCGCCGGCGCCGGCGGCCTTGAGCATGATGGGTCCATCCTGTTCGGCCATGAAGGCGCGGATCTTCTCCACGGACACGTCAAGCGCGGTGCCCGGGGCCAGCGGAACGCCGAGTTCGGCCGCGAACGCCCGCGCCGCGACTTTGTCGCCGAGGCGGCGGATCGTCTCGGCGCGGGGTCCGACAAAGGCCAGCCCCGCCTGTTCAACCGCGTCTGCAAACGAGGCGTTCTCCGAAAGGAATCCGTAGCCGACCGCGACGGCGTCACAGCCTGTCTCCGCCGCGATGGAGAGCAGCCTATCCGCGTCAAGATAGGCTTTGGGCCCACTGGCGTTGAGCGGGATGAGCTGGCTCGCGCCGATCCGTTTGGCGCTGTCAGCGTCATCCTCGGCGTAAGGCGCGACGCTTTCGACGCCCAGCACGGCGGCGGCGGCGGCGATGCGCGCCGCGACGTCGCCGCGATTGGCGATCAACAGGCGATTGTTGAGCAGATTATCCATGGCGGTACAGTATCCGCAGGCTCAACGCTGTCGAGGACAGCCGGACCGGATAAGGACCTCTGGATCAAAGAGAGCCGCCGAGCCCCATCGGCCGAACGGCTCTTCTGAGCGTTGGCGCCTGCCTTAGAGACCCGCGCGGCGGCGGGTCTCGTTCGGGGGGAGGCCAACACACGCCGCGCCGGTCAGGGCGCGGCGCATCCGCCGGTGTTAGGCGGCGTTCCCGCGTAGCGCGAAGTAAAGGCCGCCCACGATCAGCAGGATGTGCAGTTGGTTACCGAGGAGGAGATCCATCGGCGGCGCCCAATACACAATGACCAAGACGCTGGCGACGATCACAGCGATGCCCACGCCGGCGAGCCGAGTGACTAAATTGCCGAGGCCGTTTGCGATGAACGCGCCGGCGATCAGCATGACCGCGACGGCGATTTCACCAAAGGCTGCGAGCGCCCACATGAAGAACGGCACGCCAAAAGCGGCGGCGTCATCCGCAAGAAGCGGGAACTTTGTCACGCCCTGGTGCAGCAGGATGCCGGCGAGCGGCAGCCGCAACAACCAATGCGCGGGCGTGAAGACCGGGATTTGCTGGCTTACGCGCTCCAGCTGCGCAACTGCAGTTGTCATGTCGTCGCCTCCTCTTGTTCACGACCGCTTAACACCTGTGGCGCATTGCCGCAGAAACAAGAGTGCGCAGCTTTTCGTTAACGGCGCGAAAGTGTTGGTTTCGTCGAAAGTGCCAGCACTTCTTTTTGATCGCGGCAATTAACACAGATTGTTTCTCCAAAGGACGCAATCTATCGGCATTTTACTCAATTTGAGCCGCGCGACGGCGGCTGGGCGCGCCGAATACCCCTGGGGCGTGTCGGCTGGGATTTCAGGCTGTCGAACAGGGCGCGCCATGAGCCGCCGCGCCCCTTGCCGAAAGCCCTCTCTGATCGCTCGTCCGATCGGTCCCGCCACGGCGCGCCGCTCATCCGTGTCGGCGTCGGCGTCTGGCTCGTGGCGCACGGGCGTGATCGGCGGGGCGCCTTTGGCGCGGAGGTCGTCGCCCAGTTGGCCGAGCGCGCCGG
>JBCCTM010000173.1:0-7287 GCA_039198535.1 Pseudomonadota bacterium | reverse complement strand
GTATACGGCCCCGCTGGTGCCGATGGAGACGAACATCACCGCCGCCTCCAAGGCCGCTTCGATCCGCTCCATCTCCAATGGGATCTCGCCGAACCACACCACCGAGGGGCGCATGGCCCCGATCGCGCCGCAGGCGGCGCAGACGGTGTCGACGCTCAGATCCTCAATTTGTGGACCGCCCTCGCCGCAGACATCGCAATGCGCGCGCAGCAACTCGCCATGCATGTGGATAACGTCCGTCGCGCCGGCCCGCTCATGGAGGTCGTCGACATTCTGCGTGACGATCACGCTGAGGCCCGGGCGCTCCCTTTGCAATTTGGCGAGGGCGAAATGCGCGGCGTTCGGCTCCGCATCCAGCAGGTTCTGGCGGCGCGCGTTGTAGAACGCCTGCACCAGCGCGGGATTGGCGCGAAACCCTTGCGGCGTCGCGACTTCTTCAAGGTCGTATTTGGTCCAGAGCCCGTCTTTGTCGCGGAACGTTCCCAGACCCGACTCCGCGGAGATCCCGGCCCCGGTGAGAATCACGATCTTCGCTGGACCGTGCGCGTCGTTGTCACTGGCCATCACGCTCTCCCCCGGTGAACCCACCGTCTCTTTCTTATCCAGCTCTCCGCCTCCGGGCGAGTTCTTCCAGCTGGAAAAAGCTTGGGGACGAGCCGGTGGAAAACTCTGTGGAGCGCCGTGTTCATTCTTGATTTGTTCCGCCCTGTGGGTTAGAACAGTTGCAGAACATGGGGCGGCGCGATGGGGATCCGGTTGTGAGGAGTGCCAGTGATGTTTGACGCCATCATCGAGGACCAAGCGCTGAAGCCGATCGAGGGTGATCGGGCGCAGGCCGGCCCCGCCGTTTGGAAGCTGATCGTCAGCGATCAGGCCGATGCGGCGGAAACGTTGACAACGGCGTTGGGCGGCGACGCCGCCATGCTCGTGGTCTCGGAGACGGCGCTCGCGGCCGATTGGCCGCAATATGTGGTGGCGCGCGCCCGGACAGGCGGGGCTTTCGTGGTCGAACGCGATGGTCTTCGGGAGCCCGTCGGAGCCCTTCGTTTGGCGAAAGGCGCGCTTTCGGGGCGGGCGGCCACGGCGCTGGTGGTCTCCGGTCAGCTCATTCTGGTTCTCGAAGACTGCGAGGCGAGCGGCGCCCTGCAGGCGGCGGCCGCGTGAGGCGTGGAGCCGCAGGGATTTCTTCAGATCAGTCGGGCACATTGCAATGAGGCTGCGTGACCGGCGCTCCGAACCGTCCCTTGAGTGAATTTGGGGACGGCGCAGGAGGCTCTGTGCGTTATCCACTTGCGTCGCGCAACGGTTCGGCGCTTTGTGGCGCCGTTCGCGGCCCGAGAGCGCTGTGAAGCGCGGATCAGTTACGCCCCCCGCGGGAAGGCGGCGTGGGCGTTGAAGGGGCCGGAAGGTTGGGCGCGTCGCGCCGAGGAGAGGCCGGTCTTTCAGGGGGGTGCGGCGCTTGTGGGCCTGGATCAGCCGAGGGGCTGGTCATGGCGCGCAAGCGCCGCATTTTTATTCAATGAACTTGATGGAGACAGGCGCGCGCGCAAGGACGGCGGCTGCGTGCTGTTTCGACGTGCGGCGAAAGCGGCGGGGCGTGCCTGAGACGGTCAGACGAGGGATATAGAGCAGCATGACCGATCTTTCGCGGATCCGAAATTTCTCAATCGTCGCGCATATCGACCACGGAAAGTCGACGCTGGCGGACCGGCTGATCCAACTCACCGGGGCGCTGAGCGATCGCGAGATGACCAATCAAGTGCTCGACAATATGGACATCGAACGCGAGCGCGGGATCACCATCAAAGCGCAGACGGTGCGACTGGAGTATAAGGCCAAGGACGGCCAGGACTACGTCCTGAACCTGATCGACACACCTGGCCACGTGGATTTCGCCTATGAGGTGTCGAGGTCGATGTTCGCCGTTGAGGGGTCGCTCCTGGTGGTGGATGCGAGCCAGGGGGTCGAGGCGCAGACCTTGGCCAATGTCTACCAGGCGATCGAAGCGGACCATGAGATCGTGCCGGTCTTGAACAAGATCGACCTCCCCGCCGCGGAGCCCGAGCGCATCCAAGCGCAGATCGAAGACGTGATCGGCATCGACGCGGCGGACGCCGTGCGCATCTCGGCAAAGACAGGCCTGGGCGTCGACGACGTGCTGGAGGCCATCGTCGAGCGCTTGCCCGCGCCGGAGGGGGAGCGCGACGCGCCGCTCAAAGCGATGCTGGTCGACAGTTGGTATGACGCCTATTTGGGCGTCGTCGTGCTCGTCCGCGTGGTGGATGGCGTGCTGCGCAGGGGCATGAAAGTGAAGATGCTCTCCACCAACGCGGTCTACCCAGTGGACCGGGTCGGCGTGTTCAGCCCGAAGATGACGGCGATTGACGCGCTTGGGCCGGGCGAGCTCGGCTTCATCACCGCCTCGATCAAGCAGGTGCGGGACACCCGCGTCGGCGACACCATCACAGAGGATCGCAAAGAATGCGTCGACGCGCTGCCCGGCTTTAAGCCCTCGGTGCCCGTGGTGTTCTGCGGCATCTTCCCCGTCGACAGCGCTGACTTCGAGAACCTCCGCGACGCCATGGAGAAACTGGCGCTGAACGACGCGTCGTTCAGCCATGAGATGGAGAGCTCAGCGGCGCTCGGCTTCGGTTTCCGCTGCGGCTTCCTCGGCCTTCTGCATCTGGAGATCATCCGCGAGCGGCTCGAGCGCGAGTACAATATCGACCTGATCACCACGGCGCCGTCGGTGGTCTACCGGATGACCGCCACGGACGGGACGGAGAGCGAGCTGCATAATCCGGCGGATATGCCCGATCCGGTGAAGATCGACCATCTAGACGAGCCCTGGATCACCGCCAACATCATGACGCCGGACGAATATTTGGGCGACATACTGAAGCTTTGCCAAGAACGCCGCGGCGTTCAGAAAGATCTAACCTACGCCGGGACGCGCGCCATGGCGGTGTATCGGCTGCCCCTCAATGAAGTGGTCTTCGACTTTTATGATCGCCTTAAGTCCATCAGCCGCGGCTATGCGAGCTTTGATTATCAGATGGACGGATATGAGACCGGCGACTTGGTGAAGATGTCGATCCTGGTCAACGCCGAGCCCGTCGACGCGCTCTCGGTGATCGTGCACCGCAGCCAGGCGGAGCGGCGGGGCCGGTCCATGTGCGAGAAACTGAAGGACCTAATCCCACAGCATATGTTCCAAGTGCCGATCCAGGCGGCCATCGGCGGGCGCATCATCGCGCGGGAGACCATCCGCGCCCTGCGGAAGGACGTGACGGCCAAATGCTATGGCGGCGACGTCACGCGGAAGCGCAAGCTGCTGGAAAAGCAGAAGGCGGGTAAGAAGAAGATGCGGCAGTTCGGCCGCGTCGACATCCCCCAAGAGGCCTTCATCAAAGCGCTGAAAATGGACGGCTGATCAGGGTCCAAGGCTCAGCGGCGGTTGCGACGCAGCCACCCGATGAGCCCGCCGCGCCGCTTCGGCGCTGGCTCCGCAGGCGAGGCTGTTCGCGCGACCCGTGGCGCCGCGCTTGCGGCCATCTCCGCGTCAGCGGCCGCGGGTTCTTCCCGCGGGGCTTCGCCGGAGAGCAGCGCCGCCAGCTCCGCGGCCACGGCCTCGGCGTCGCCGCGCCAGACATGATATTTCTTCTGACGGATCAGCGGCAGCCGCTGCAGATCGGGGCGGCCGGCGACCACCGCGTACACCGTCTTCTCGCCATCGACCTCGAGGCCCAGCGCCGTGTTGATCTCCGCCAAGGGCCACTCCTTGGTGACCGAGGTTGGCGTGATCACCGCCAGCACCACCCGCGCCGCGCCGAGCGCCACGTTGATCTTTTCCGTGAACCGCTCGCCCGCGGTGATGTCCACCTGATCGAGAAACGCCTTGATCCCGCGGCGCTCGCAAGCCTCCCAAATCGGCCGGGCGATCTCCGCCTTGTCCTCGCTGGCGTGGCTGATGAACACCTCGAAATCATCCGCGCCGAAGATCTGTCGGCGCAAGCTCTTCGGCGGGTTCGGGTCGAGCTCCATCAACTGACCGGCGAAGCCGCGATAGATCGCGTCTTGCTCGCCGCGCAGCATTTTGAGATAGGCGAGTTCGCCATACAGCGCGTTGCGGAACACCCTCGCTTTCGCGTTGCCGCCTGGGCCTTTCTGGAAGCCGCGGAGGCGCCAATGGGCCTCGCCGGCCGCGTCCAAGCCGAACTTGCGCCAAGCGTGGATCATGGCGCGGATCCGCCGCACGCGGCGGCGATCCACGTTGGGTTTCTCATTGACGGTGACGCCGGTCACGCTTTGGCGGACATGCCGCCGCTGTAGGCGCACTTTCTTGGCGTTCACCGAGAAGCCGGCGGCGGAGATGGCGGCGGCCAGCTCCGGGCCGACCGCCACGGGCGCATTGGCGGGGCGCGCCGCCGCTTCTTCGCCCTCCGCCGGCCGCGCCGCCTCGCTCGGGCGGCACAGGCTGACGGGAAAGGCGGCGGCCCCGGTGGAGAAGGTGATGTCGTCGGCGTAGCGGCTGTAGCGCGCGCGGTTTTGCCGGGCGAGCCGCTGCAAGCGCCGGTCGAGCCCGCTGGCGATGTAGTTCGACAGGATCGGCGAGGTGGGCGCCCCCTGCGGCAGACCATTGCGGAAGGTGCAGAGTTGGGCGCAAACGGTGGCGGCGGCGTCTCCCATCTGAAACGGGGCGCTGCGGAACAGGCCGCGAACACGGCCAAAATTGATGCTGGGAAAAAACTCTTCGAGATCGACGTTCAGCACCAGCCGCTGGCCCACATGCGCCTCGGCGTTGCTGAGGATGCTGCGCCCGGCGAGGAAACCATGGCTCGCCGGGTGCGGGCGGTGGAGTTCGATTAGGATCGGCGCGAGCGCCCGTTGCGCCCGGCGGATCACGCCGAGCGGCGCGTCGATGCGACGCATGCCGCCGCTGCGTTTTGGGATCTCCCAGGTGGCGTAGCGGTTTTCATCCGGCGCTTTGAAGAGCGCGTAGGCCAGGCTCTTGCGGGAGACTTTCAGCAGCCGCGCGACGTCTTCCAGATCCTGGGGCGGCGGCCCCCGGTAGATCCGACGCAGGTCAGCCTCGCTGGGCCCGGCGTGGCGCTCGGGCTTTTGGCCTTCCGCCTTGGGTTTCGTTTCGCCCGCGCCCTCACCGCTGTCGCTTGCGGGATCAGGATCGTCTTCGCCTGTCGCAGCGGTCATGTCGGCCAGCCCCCCAAGAAGCGCGCCTCCCCCGGCGTGATCGAGCGGCGTCTCGTCCTTCGCACCTTAAAGAGACCCACACCCCTGTGGGTCTGGACAAAAGGAGACAATGGTTCTTCCGCCGCAGGATCGACAGCGGACATAGAGGGGCGAGACGCCGCCTGGCCTCGCTCTTGCGCGCGCTTCTCGCGGCTGTCAATCCGCCCGTGTTACGGCTGACCTCCTCGGCTCAGGACGATAAGCGGGCGGTCTGATGGGGCGACGGCCCAGGACCGGAGACGGGGACGGAGACGGAGACGGGGGCGAAGGCAGGGGGGAGGATGAGCGAGTGACACGAGCCATCTTGGATCGCGGCGCGCAAAGCGGCCGTCGCTGGACCGCGCGCAGCTTGGCGTTGGCGTCTGCCGCCGCGCTGTTGCTCGCCGAGGGGATCACGCCCCCGATGACGCCCTTTGGGCCCGGAGGGATCGCCTTGGCTGACGCGCCGACCGCCGCGCCGGCGCCCTCGCCAAAACCGGCCAAGGCGCTGTTTGGACGCCGCCCTCAGCCCTCAGCGCAAGCGCCCGCCGCCATCGGCGGATACGCGCGCGGCTGCTTGGCGGGCGGAACCGCTTTGGCGGAGGACGGGCCCGGATGGCAGGCCATGCGCCTTTCGCGAAACCGGCGCTACGGCCATCCGGATCTCATCGCCTATGTGCAGCGTCTCTCCGCGGCCGCGCAGGGCCTGGGTTGGCCCGGGTTGCTGATCGGCGATTTGGCCCAACCCCGCGGCGGGCCGATGTTGACCGGTCACCGCTCCCACCAGATCGGCCTCGACGCCGATATTTGGCTGAAACCGGCCCCGTCGCGCCGTCTCAGCGCCCGGGAGCGGGAGAGCGTCTCGGCGATCAACTATGTGGACCGGCGGCGCAAACGGGTGATCGCCGGCTTCTCCGATGGCCATCACGCGCTGCTGCAGGCGGCGGCGGAGGACGCGGCGGTGGCGCGGATCTTTGTGAACCCGGTGATCAAGAAAGCGCTCTGTGACCGCGTCTCCGCCACCGGGGCCGAGGGGGCCTGGCTGCGCAAGATCCGCCCCTGGTGGGGGCACGACCATCATTTCCATGTGCGCCTGCATTGCCCCGCGGGATCAACGGACTGTCGCCCGCAGAACCCGCCGCCTGAGGGCACGGGCTGCGGCGCGGAGTTGCAAGGCTGGCTCAATCCGCCGAAGCCGGATCCGACGCAGCCCGTGGTCCCGCGCAAGCCGCGGCTGCCGCTGACCCTGGCGGACCTGCCCAACTCCTGTAGCGAGGTGCTGAGCGCGCCGGTGGGCGCTGCGGGAACCCGCCGGTGACGGGCCGGCTGCGGCGCGCGGCGCGCTGGGTGGTGGCGGGGTCTCTGCTCGCAGGCGCCGCAGCGGTCGCGGCGTTTTTCGTGCTGTTTCCCACGGCGCCCGCCTTGGCGGACGATCGGCCGACGACGCTCCGCTTAAAGCCGTTGGAGACAGATCCGCGGCTTCTGGCGGAGTATCCGGCGCGCTGGGTGGCGGCGCACGAGATCTCAGCGCCGGGAGAGCCGTCCTTCGGCGGGTTGAGCGGGCTGCTCCTGGAGGGCGAGACGCTGCGGGCGGTGGGCGATCGCGGCGTTTGGCTCACGGCGCGGGCGCGGCGCGGCCCGTCGGGTGAGGTGACGGCGCTTGAGCAAGCGCGGATCGGGCCGCTCCGTGACGCGGTGGGCGCGCCGTTGGACGGCCCTGCGGCGGATGCGGAGAGCCTGGCCCGCGCCGAGCACGCCGGCCCTGGCGTTTGGGTCGGGTTCGAGCGCCGTCATCGCCTCAGCGCCCGCGCCAGTGTCGACGCGCAGCCGGCGGCGGCCGCGGAGGCGCCGCGCGCCCCGGTGGAGCGTCTCGGCGGCAATGCGGGGCTCGAGGGGTTGGCGCGCGCCGCGGATGGGGCGCTTTGGGCGGTGGCGGAGGCGGCCGATGAGGGCGAGAGCCGCAATCAAGGCTGGCGCTATCCCGCGCCGGTCGATGCGTCCTCACGCCCGCGCCGCTTCACCTACGCCAGGCTCGACGAATTCGACGCCACCGGCGCG
>JBCCTM010000172.1:0-7318 GCA_039198535.1 Pseudomonadota bacterium | reverse complement strand
CGCCGCGCCAACCTGCACCGACAACATTTCCTCCCGGTCCGTGAACTCGAAATTCAGGTCAAAGGGCGGACGGTCCATCTTGGCCGGGTTGAAGCGCGCCGCCAGCGCGTCGAGCAGGTCGCGGCTGTCGATGGCGTCCAGAAAATCAGCGCTGCCGAAAATAGGCGCGGGCACGTCCGGCACGCCGTTGCGCAGCTCGGAGGCGGCGCCGAGATAATAGCTCCGCCAAGCGCCGCTTTCGGCCTGGTAGCCGATCTGCTCATAGGTGGCGGCCAGCCAATCCCGCGCCGCTTGGTTCTCCGGATCGGCGAACACCACCTTGTTCAGCAGCTCCGCCGCCCAGCGATAGTCGCCCTCCCCATGGGCGGCGACGCCGAGCTGGATCACCGCGTCGGCGCCGCCCATGGCCGCCACGTAGCGGGGCGCCGAGGCCACCTCCGGCAGCGCGTGATAATCCGCGGGCACCCCGCCCCACCAACCGAAATAGTATTGATAGACCGCCTTCGAATTGTGGTTGAGCGTCCCGTAATAATCTCGAGCGGTCATCTCAGCCGATTGCAGCGCCGGTTCTTCGATCTGCTCGGCGACTTCGGCCATGGTCTCGCCGGAATTGGCGAGGCGGAGCGTTTGATCATGGATGAAGCGGTAGAGATCGCGATGCGCTGTCAACCGCGTCTTCACGCCGTCATTACCCCAAACCGGCCAGTGATGCGAGGCGAACACCAAATCGGCCGCGTCGCCCCATTTCACCAGCGCGTCGTCGATCACCCGGCTCCAGCGGAGCGCGTTGCGCGCCTTGGCGCCGCGAGGCGTCAGGATGTTGTGGAACGTCCCGCAGACGACCTCGGCTGTGCAGAGCGCGCGCTTCTCCGGCAGGTAGAAGATGAACTCGGCCGGGGCCTCTGTTTCCGCGGCGTCCATGAACTCAAAGGTCACCCCGTCGATCACCCGCGTCTCGGGCTCCTGTGACAGCTCTTCCGTGGGCGGCAGCAGGCCGAGCGTGCCGGTGGGCAACGCCGGGCCCAGGCCGGAGCCCACATGTCCCGTGGCGTTCCTCGGGAGCACGCTGCCAAACATGAGGGTGGCGCGGCGGCCCATGTGATTGCCGGCCAGCAATTGCTCGGACACCGCGTTGTCCATGAAGCCGAAGGGGGCGATCACCGGCACGCCACGCGCCTCGATTTCTTCCTCGGTGAGCACGCCGCGGGCGCCGCCGTAATGGTCGGCGTGGGAATGGGTGTAGAGCAACGCGGACACGGGGCGCTCGCCGAGCGTCTCCTGCACGAGTTTCAGCGCCGCGGCGGCGGTCTCCATATTGGTGAGCGGATCAATGATGATCCACCCGGTCTCGCCGCGGATGACCGACATCACCGCCAGATCATAGCCGCGCACTTGCCAGAGCCCGTCTGTGACCTCGAACAGGCCGTGGATCGCAGTGAGCTGGGATTGCCGCCAGAGCGAGGGGTTCACCGTCTCAGGTGCGGGCGCGTTCAAAAAGTCAAAATCCGCGATCTTCCAAACCACATCGCCATCGGCGTTGCGGATGGCGTCGCTGTCGATGCTGGCGAGTTTCCCGCGATTGGCGCGCTCCTCATCCACATCGCGCAGGAGATCAAGCCGCGCCTCCAGCGCGCCGTTGCGCGCCTTAGTGGCCGCGCTGACAACGCCGGGCTGAGGGGCCGGCGGCGTCGCGCCGCTGAGGCCCGTCTCTTGCGCTTGCGCCGCCGCCTCTTGCGCCGCCACCACCGCCGGGGCCGCCGCTGCGGTCAACGCCAAACTAAGCGCCGTGCGCCGTGAAACCGGATCCATGGGCCATCCCCCCTGACTTGCTCTTTTAGGCGCAGCCGCCAAAACGCCCGCGCGCTTTGCGTTTACGCGCCATTTACGAAGCTTAGCAATCGAAACGAAATCTGCGCCCCATACCCTTCGCCAAGCTTGAGGAGAGAGAATGATGGCGCAGCGCGAGACCCTGAGCTTTTGGAAGCGGCCCGCCCTCACCCGCCGCGCGGGTTGGAGCGCCGCCGCCGCGCTCGTCGCCCTGGCGGGACTGTTCGCGCTTGGAATCACGCCGCTCTCGTCTCCCGGATCCTCAGCGGAGCGACCGTTGATCGCCGCTCAAGACCCGGCGGCCGAGCGGTGGGAGAGCGCATTTACGGTCCTCGACACATTGCCCGACGGCGAGGCGCTCGCCGCGGCGACGGTGCGCGCGGGCCAAGGCGGCCATTTCCGATTGAAGGCTCGGGTCAACGGCCGGAGCCTGCCCTTCTTGGTCGACACCGGCGCATCTTACGTGACGCTGAATTTCGACGATGCGCGCCGCGCCGGTGTTCGACTGAAACGCTCAGATTTCCGCCACGCCGTGCGCACCGCCAATGGCGTCGCCAAGGCGGCGGCGGTCCGTTTGCGCAGCGTTCAATACAAAAGCATCGTGATCCGCGACGTGACCGCGCTCGTGATGCCGCGCGGAGCCATGAGCGACATGAATTTGCTCGGGAACTCGTTTCTCAGCAAGTTGAAGCGCTTCGAAGTGCGCCGCGGCAAGCTGATCATGCGCTGAGGCGGCGCGCGCTCACTCGAAATTCTTCTCATAGCCTTGCGCAACCATCGCCGCGATCCGCTTGAAGGCGAATTCCGGCGCCCATCGGCGCAGACGCTCGATCAGCCGCTCGCGCCCTTCCGCGACGATGATCTCGCCCCGGCCCTTCTTGACCTGCGTGAGAATGATCTCGGCCAGTTTTTCAGGCGACATGCCCGCCTCAATGGCGGGGTCGCTCTCCCCGCGCTTCTCGCCTGTGCCGGTCATGGCGTTGCGCGAGATATCCGTCTTGATCGAGCCCGGCGCCACCACATGCACCGAGAGCCCGAGATGGCTCACTTCCGAGCGCAACGCGTCGAAGTAGCCGAAGACGCCATGCTTGGCCGCGCAGTAAGCGGTGCGCAGCGGCACGCCCACTTTACCGGCGATTGACGAGATGGCGATGATGCGGCCCGAGCGTTGCGCCCGCATCTCCGGCGTCACGAGCTGCGTCAGCGCGATCGGCGCGAGAAGGTCGATGTCGATCATGCGTTGGTAGACATCGAATTCCGTGTCCGCGGCCATGGCGCGCTGGGAGACGCCTGCGTTGTTGATCAATATGTCGATGCGCCCGAACGCCGCTTGGGCCTGCTCCACAACGCCAGGCAATGCGTCGAAATCAGTGGTCTCGAAGGGAATGATCGCCGCCCGCGTCGCGCCGCCGACCTTGGCTTGCACCGCCTCCAGCGCCTCGACCCGTCGTCCCGACAAGATCAGCTTCGCGCCCTCCGCATGGAAGGCGACCGCCAAAGCCTCACCGATGCCAGACGATGCGCCCGTGATCCAAACCACCTGATCTTTAAACATTTTTGCATCCCCCAATGGCGCGGTTGAGCGCCGTCATACGCCCCGCGCATCCCGTGCGCCCAGCCCATCGATCAATCGGTCGAGGGCCCCGAGATGCGCCTGCGCCGTCGCGCTGTACTCTTCCGCGGCCCCGCAGGCCAGCACGGCTTCCGTGGCGGCCCCGAGGAGAAGCGTCGCTAATGGCTCCACGGGCTGCCGGTCGATCTCCCCCGCCTCGACGGCCGCATGGAGCGCGAGCCGCGCGAGGCCGCCAAAACTCGCCTGATCGATGGCGCGCCACCGCGTGGGCCCCAACACGGCGGGGCCGTCCTCCACCAAGATCCGCCGCGCCGAGCCCACTGCGCATTCTTGGAAAAACAACGCCATACCCGACTTCAGCGCCCCGAGATACGGCGGCGCTTGCGGGACGCGCGCCTCGATCTCTGCTGAGACGCCGGCGGCGGTATGCGCCACCACCGCCTCGAACAACGCCGCCTTGGTCGGGAAGTGATGATAGAGCCCGCCTTTGGCGATATCGGCGCGACGGCACACCGCATCCATGCTGACCGCCGCATAGCCCTCCGCGCCAAACAACGCGCTCGCGGCCGCCAGCGCCGCGCGGCGTGTCGCCGCTTTTCGTTGGTCTTGCGAGACCATGGCCTTGACGCCTCCCTAGCACGCAGTTTACCGACCGTCAGTCTATACCGACTGTCAGTCTACATAAGGCCGAGGCACGCCGTCTCACACATGGAGAGCGCGACATGACGTTCGATGCCGATGTCACCGGGTCCGGGCCGCCGCTGTTGATGCTCCATGGGTGGCCCTTCCATAAAGCGACATTTCGCAACCTCGCGCCGTTATTGTCGGACAGCTTCGAGTGCCACGCCCTGAACGCCCGCGGCATGGACGACCGCCCCCTGGCGCGCGGCGAACGATTGACCTTTGAGAGCCACGCCAAGCGCGTCCTCGCCTATTTCGATGCGCAAGGCTGGCCGCGCGCCACGATCTTGGCCCATGACACAGCGGGAACTTATGCGCGGCTGTTGGCGGCGGACGCGCCGGAGCGCATCGAGCGGCTGATCCTGCTCAACACTGAAATCCCCGGGCATCGGCCTCCCTTTATCCCGCTCTATCGCACGCTCTCCCGGCTGCCGCTCTACCATCAGAGCTTTCGAATGCTGATGCGCTCGACGCGTTTTCAACGTTCCCCTCAAGGGTTTGGCGGTTGCTTCTGCGACCTTTCCTTGATCGACCGCGAGTTCATCGCCCTGTTCGGCGCGCATTGGTTTGAGACGAAAGATCGTTTTTGGCGGCTGATGCGTTATCTCCAAGGCGTTGATTTCGCAGTCGTCGACGCGCTCGACGCCACCCATCAGCGGATCCGCGCGCCCACCCATTTCATCTGGGGCGCGGAGGACCGAACCTTTCCCCTTGATCTCGGCCGCGCCATGGCGGAGCGCATGCCAAGCCTGTCGAGCTTCACGCCCATCGGCGCCACGCGCTTCCTCCCCCATGAGGAACGTCCCGACGCTGTGGCGAAAGCGGTGCGCGGGGCCCACGCGATGTGAGGAAGACGCGCCAGTTATCCGTCGCTTCCGTCGCTTTTCGGACAAATCACTTCAATGTCGATCAAGATTTATCGACGATCCTGTCCCCGTTGATCAGGTGTTCAGGAGGCGGGTCGTGCGAAATTGGAGTGTCTCGAAGCGGATCTTCCTTGGCTTCGGAGCTGTTCTGGGTCTGGTCGCTGCGCTAGCGGGGGTGAGCTACGTCGCGACGGCGCAACTCTCGACGATCTTCTATGAGTACCGCGCAACGGCGCGGCAGAGCTTGATGGTCAGTGATTTCGTTGAAGACCTTTTCGAAGCCCGCTTGGCCGCGCTGAAATATCGGATCGCCCCGTCAGACAGCGCCGCCTCAGAAGTGCCGGACAATCTGGCCGAGATCACCCAGGACATCAGCCGGCTTGACGAGCTGTTCTACGATGACGCGGCGGCGCGGGCGGAACTCGAGCGGATCGGCGGATCGGCGGCGGCTTACCAGGAGGCGTTCACAGCGTTGCGCGGGTTGAAAGCCGAGCGGGTTTCGCTGGTTGCGGCGACGCAGAGCCACTTCGCTGAAGTGGCCACGGGCGTCGCGGCGCTGATCACGGGCGCGGCTGGGGCCCAAGCTCCGTCGTTGAACGCGGCTTTTGCGGAACTGCTGGCCGCGCAAACGGACCTGCTGGCGCTGAGAGAGGGCGGCCGAGATGAGGCTTTAAACCGCCTGTCGGCGCACCTCTTGGACGCTGGCGCGCTGATCCGGCCGGCGCTGCAATCAGAGGTCGCCCGGCGCTCCACCGATCGCCGCCGCGCCGTCGAGAGCGCCCTCGCAAGTCTCGAGAAACTGCAAACCAGCGCAAGCGGCCTGGCGCGGATCGACGCTCAAGTGCTTCAAGTGGCGGCCAACGGTCTCGACCGGATTGGGCCACAGATGCAAGCCGACTATGAGCGCGCCGTCGACGCGATCATCGCCCGGCAGAATAGGCTGGGCCCCGAGGGCGCGGCGCTGACCGCTCAGACGCTCTGGGTCGTCAAACTGGTCGCCGCGCTTTCCCTGCTGATCGGCGCTGGCCTCGCCTTGCTGATCGCGCGTTCCGTGACAACCAGCGTCCGGCGCATGGCGGCGGATATGCGCGCGTTATCCCAGGACGATCTCGACGTCGAGATCCGGGGCGCGGAGCAGTCCCATGAACTTGGCTTGATGGCGCAAGCGCTTGTGGTCTTTAAGCAAAACGCTCTCGAAGTTCGGCGGCTGGCGGCCGAGAAAGCGCAGGCGGACGCGGCGCTGGCTGAAGATCGCCAGCGCATGATGGCGGAGCTGCAAAGCGCCTTCGGCGCGGTTGTCGCGGCGGCGGTGAAGGGCGATTTCTCCGTCCGCGCGCCGGAAAACTTCGCCGATGCGGAGCTCAATGACTTGGCCGCCGGCGTGAACCGCCTGCTGGATACGGTCGGAGAAGGCGTCGATGAGACCGGCCGTGTGCTCGCACAGGTGGCCGCCGGCAATCTGCGAGAGCGGATGGGCGGCGAGTTCGATGGCGCGTTCGACGATTTGCGGCGCAATGTGAACGACACCGTAGAGCGGCTGGCCGAACTGGTCGGCCAGATCGCCTCGACCACCGAGAGCGTCAGCCATAGTGCGGCTGAGATCACCGAAGGCGCGGACGACCTGGCCTCTCGGGCGGAGCAGCAAGCCTCTTCGCTGGAGCAAACCGCGGCGACGATGGAGGAGATGTCGGCCTCGATCAAATCCAACGCGGACAGCTCCTCCAGCGCCAATTCCCTGGCCGCGGAAGCGACCGCGCGCGCCGCCTCTGGGGGCGAGATCGTGCAAGGCGCTGTCGCGGCCATGAACGGTATTGAGAGCAGCGCGCGCCAGATCGCTGACATTATCAGCGTGATCGATGGCATCGCGTTTCAGACCAACCTGCTGGCCTTGAATGCGGCTGTGGAGGCGGCGCGGGCCGGCGATGCGGGTAAAGGCTTCGCGGTGGTCGCCTCGGAGGTGCGCGCGCTGGCGCAGCGATCATCGGAGGCGTCCCGGGATATCCGCCAGCTCATTGAGACCAGCGCGCAACAGGTGGCTTCGGGCGTGGCGTTGGTGACGGAGACGGGCGCGTCCTTGGACGGCATCGTCGCCGCCATTGCGCAAGTGGAGGAGGCGATCGGCGCGATCGCCTCAGCGAGCGTTGAGCAAGCGGCGAGTGTCCAGGAAATCTCGGCTGCGATCAGCCACATGGATCAGATGACACAACAAAACGCGTCTGTGGCCGAAGAAAGCGCCTCCAATGCGCGGGAGCTCGAGGGCGGGGCGCGTCGTTTGGGCGGATTGATCGCCTATTTTGATTTGGGCGAAAGGCCGCGCGCCCAAAACTCTCAGACCAATGATGGCGCGGAAGCCGCGGTCGACGCGTGTTGG
>JBCCTM010000171.1:0-7373 GCA_039198535.1 Pseudomonadota bacterium | reverse complement strand
GCGGATAATCCCGGCAGGCCTGCAGCAGCGCCTCGATGTTCCATTTGCGATTGATGGGCACCAGCACGTCTCGCAGGCTGTCCTCCACCGCGTGGAGGGAGATCGCCAGCAAACAGCCGATCTCCTCGCCGGCCCGCGCCATGGCAGGCACGACGCCGCTGGTGGACAGCGTGATACGGCGGCGGGAGAGGCTGATCCCCTCGCCATCCATCACCACGGCCATGGCGTCCCGCACGCCGTCGAAATTGTAGAGCGGCTCGCCCATGCCCATGAGCACGACGTTGGAGATCAGGCGGCGACCATGGGCGTGGATGTCTTGCGGGCGCTCGCCGGGCTTCGGCCATTCGCCCAGATCGTCCCGCGCCGCCAGCACCTGCCCCACGATCTCCGCCGGCGTCAGGTTCCGCACCAGCTTCTGAGTACCCGTGTGGCAGAAAGTGCAGGAGAGCGTGCAGCCCACTTGGCTCGAGATGCAAAGTGTGCCGCGGTCGGTCTCGGGAATGTAGACCGCCTCCACCTCATGCCCGCCATCGAGGCGGAGGAGGTATTTGCGCGTGCCGTCCTCGGAAACTTGGCGAGAGGTCACCTCCGGCCGGGCGATCCGAAAGCCGTCCGACAGGGCGGCGCGGAACGGCTTGCCGAGATCGGTCATCTCGGAGACGTCCCTCGCCCCCCGCACATAGAGCCAGCGCCAGACCTGGGAGGCGCGCATCCGGGCCTGCTTCTCCGTGGCCCCCGCGGCCACCATGGCGCCGCGCAGCTCCGTGCGGGTCATGCCGATGAGATTAGGCCGCCCGTCCCCATCCGCCCCGCCATCGGTACGCGGCGCGGTGAGCAGCTCCGGCGTGACGGCCAGGCGGGAGGGGATTGGGCGATCAATCATCGTCGAATAACGCGCGCGCAGTGCGGGGCGGGGGCCCTACGCGCAGAGCTCGCGGGAGCGCCGCTCGGCCACGGTGAAGCCAACGAGCGAGAACTCATCCGTCACGCGGTTGCCCGTGCTCGCCGACGTGGCCGTGACGAACGCCTTCGCGCCCGCCCGCATGGCCCGCACCACTTTGGCGTCATCCTCCGGGCTGTCGAGCCACGCGTCCGCGCCTTCGGAGAATAGCTTGTAATTCTGATCATCGACCCGCAGCGTCAGGGGCTTGTTCGCGTCCGCGCGGAAGCCCAACGTGACGGCGATCTGCCCTTCCACATCTTGTTGAGGGAAGGTGGCCACCAGCAAAAACGCTTTGCCGCGTCGGGTGATGCGCTTGGTGGTTTTGGTGTCGATGGGGGCCGTCGACGCGAAGCATACTTTCACCGGCGTGTCCGTCGGCGCGTGGATGCTCCAATTCTTCGAGGTCTCCAACGTGCGCGCCATCTGGGCCGCGGCGGTTGGGGCCGAGGCCAGGCCGAGGATGGCGGCGAGCGCGGCGGCCGCGAGGGGCCGCGAGCTGCGGAGAAGGGCGAAGCGGATAGCGTACTGCATGGGCTAACGATGCGTCCCTGTTATTCCAAATGACCGAGCCGAGGCTCTCGGCGACGCGCGCGTCGATGACCAAGGCGGCTGCGGAACGCTGCTTATCTGAAAACGCGGCGCATTTCGACCGTTCGGATGGCGGACCGGGCGCGGAAACGTGATTTCCCGCCCACGGGAAACTCGATCACCCATGAGAAGGATTGCGATCGTTTCCAAATCGGCGATAATCGGTCAGAACGCCGCACCTCAGATTGGTTCGCGGCAGCAAGAATGGGAGCGCGCTTGGCCGCCTGGTCTCATAAAGACGATCCTGACGCCAACGTGGAGCCGCCAAGCTCCGCGAGCGCAGATGCTGTGAGCCGCCCGGCGGATCGATCCTCTGGGCCCACGGGCGCCGCCTGTTCAAGCGCCGCCGCGTCCTCAGACGGCGGCTTCCAATGCGACGCCGCCAGCGACGACACGCTGATCCGACGGATTGCTGAGCGGCGAGATCGCGCCGCTTTTGTCGAGATCTTCAACCGCTACGGCCGCCGCATAAAGGGCTACATGATCCGCGCCGGCGCTTCGGCCGAGCAGGCGGAGGAGGCCGCGCAGGAAGCGCTGCTGGCGGTGTGGCGACGGGCGGAGACCTTCGATCCAACGCGCGCTTCGGCCCCCGCTTGGATCTTCGCCATCGCCCGAAATAAGCGCATCGACTTGATCCGCCGCGCCTCTCGCTTCGAGCCTGATGAGCCCGATGATCCAAGTTTGCGGCCGGACCCGCCGCAGCCGGCGGAGGCCGTGGTCGCCGGAGACGCGCGGGATCAAGCCGTGCGCGCCGCCCTGGCCGATCTGAATGATGATCAACGCATGGTGATCTCGCTGGCCTTCTACGATGGCTGCGCGCATTCGGAAATCGCAGAACGGCTCCAGCTGCCCCTTGGTACAGTGAAATCCCGCCTCCGCCTCGCTTTCGGTAAATTACGCGCAGCGCTCGGCGCAGATTTTCAGGATGAGTTGCTGGATTTTTAAGCAAGCGGCATCTTGGTAAGTGATTATTTACATAATCGGCGCGGATGCGGGGCGAATAAGTATTTACAGCCATTAATCACTACGATCACTTAATGTAAACGCTCGACGGATAACCTCCACAGCAAGTCGAAACTTGTGACGGAGGATGCCCCGTGCGCGGCCTCAAATTCATTATCCTCGGCGCGGCCGTCCTCGCGGGCGTCGGCGCTGTGGCGCTGGTTCAAAACGAGCTGCAGCGCGCCCGCGACGCCGCCGGTCAATTCCAAGCTGAGCCGGCCGAGGTCGAGAAGACCCGCATCCTGGTCGCGACCAAGGACATGAACCGGGGTCATCCTCTAAAGCCGGAGGACCTCGAATGGCGCGAGTGGCCGCTTGAGCTGGTCACGGAGAGCTACATTAATGAAGCGAGCCGTCCCGAAGCTGTGGAGCAGGCCGGCAATTTCCTCGTGAAATCAGCGATCGTCGCCGGTGAGCCGGTGACCGAAGCCAAGCTGATCAAGATCAATCACCCGGGCGTCATGTCCGCGATGGTGCGCAAGGGCATGCGGGCTGTGGCGATCCAAGTGTCGCTGGAGACGGGCGTCGGCGGCTTCATTCTGCCGGGCGACTTCGTCGATGTGATCTTGACCCGGGATGAGGATATCGAGCGGCGTCGCGCCGACGGCACTTTCCGCGAAGAAACCATCCTGATCACCAACACGCTGCTTCGCACGGTGCGCGTCATGGCGATCGACACGATCTTCCAGACCGAGGACGAGGCGACCACCGCCACCAAGCGCACCGCGACCCTCGAGGTGACGCCGGAGATGGCTGAGCTGTTGGCGCTCGCTGAAAAAGCGGGTCGCGTGACCCTGGCGCTGCGCAGCCTGACCGAGCTTGTCAACGACGAGGGCGAGGTGGTCGAGGATCCCCAGCCCAGCATGGTGTTCGACGTAGCGACCTTCGCCGGAGGATCCCTGCCCGGCCAGGCGCATACCGGCGACTACGCCGCCCGCGCGCCACAAGCGGCCGAGTTCACCCCCGCGCCCATCGCGGGCGGGGACGTCCTGATCGTCCGCGGCGGCGTCAAGCGCACCACGCTGATCGACTGAAGACCGAGCCGCGCCTCCGCCCGGGGCGGCGGCCGAATTCAACCCACGGCCGGCGCGCGCCGCCGCGCCGCCGGACGCGGCAGCAAATAGGGCCAGACCATGACGCGCTTTCTTCTCAAAGCCCCGATGTTCGCCGCCGCCGCGGCGCTCGCCACGGGGTTGATCGGCTTCGACTTCATCGGCTCCACCGCCATGGCGAAGGATCTGAGCACGCTCGATGCGGCCCAGGATGAGAACGTGCTCATCCTTCACATCGGTAAAGCCCGCACCGTTGAGCTGGCGGCCGATGCGGCCGACACGCTCGTCTCAGACAGCAAGATCGTTTGGGTCGACCCGCGGACCCCCCGTCAATACGTGCTCTATGGCGTGCGCATCGGCCAGGCCAACATGCTGGTGTTTGACCAGAACAATGAGCAGATCGAGTCGCTTGAAATCCGCGTCGAATACGACGTGAGCGAGCTCAACCGCATGATCAGCGCGCATTTCCCGCAAGCGTCCGTCCGCGCCACCTCCGTGCTGGGCGAGGTGATCCTGGACGGCGCGGCCCGCACCTCCTCCGAGGCGAGCGCGATCCGGGAGATGGCCGAGCGCTTCGTCGCCGCCGCCCGCGCCTCGCAGACCGAGGATGGCGAAGTGCTGCCGGTGAACGCCGAAGCGACCGGCGTGGTTAATCGCATTTCGATCCTGAACGACGAGCAAGTTCATCTGAAGGTGCAAGTGGCCGAGGTGAACAGGTCGGTCCTGAAAGAGCTCGGCGTCGACTGGAACCAGGGCCTGCAGAACACCACCGTTCTCGGCTCCGCGAGCCTGACCGGCGGTCCGCTGACCCAGTTCCTCAACAACGAGACCTCCGGGATCTTCTTCAACCAGCAGGCGCTTGGCACCTATCTGAAGGCTCTGGAAGAGTACCAGATGGTTCGTACGCTGGCGGAGCCGAGCTTGACGGCGGTGTCGGGTGAGACGGCGTCCTTCCTGGCGGGTGGCGAGTTCCCGATCCCGATCGCCTCTGAAGACAACACCATCACGATCGAGTTCAAGAGCTTCGGCGTCGGGCTGGACTTCACCCCGGTCGTCGTCGGCGATGGACGCATTAGCCTGCAAGTCGCCACCGAAGTATCCGATCTTACGGAGAACGGCGCGATCACCATTGAGACGCTGCAGATCCCCGCGCTCACCGTGCGTCGCGCCGAGACCACCGTGGAGCTGCCGTCCGGCGGCACGATCATGATGGCCGGCCTTATTCAGCAAAACAGCCGCCGCCTCTCCCGTGGGGTGCCTGGGTTGCGGCAAGTGCCGGTGCTGGGCTCGTTCTTCCGCAACGAGAACACCGAGATCGACGAGACCGAGCTGGTGATCCTCGTCACGCCCATGGCGGTTGAGGGCGGCGAGCGGTCGGATTTCCGTCTGCCCACCGACGGCTTCGCCCCGGCGAGCGATCTCGACACCTACCTCTTTGGGCGTCTCCACGCCCTTTACGGCGCCGGCCCCGAGAGCGCTGAGGCGATCCGCGAGAACGTCAAAGCGGCCCGGGCCCCGCTTGGCTTCATGATGGAGTGACGGCGCATCGCCGCCGCCCCCGCAACCCAATCAAGGATTTCACGCCGTGACCGCTCAAAACACGCCGCTTTTCGCGCTCCGCCGTCCCTCCGCTCCTTTGTTGAGCGCCGCCGTTTTGGCCCTCGGCCTCAGCGCCTGCTCCTCCGTGACCACCCCGTTGCGGGCGGACCTGCAGCATCCGATCACCGCAGAGCCCGCGGAGGCGATCTTGGAGATCGGGCCTGAGGGTGGGCTCAGCAGCTATGACGCTCGACAGCTCGACGCGTTCGCGCGGGGCTATCTGAAGGCGGGCGAAGGCGACCTGACGCTGGCGCAGCCGATCGATGAGAGCGGCGCGCGCGTGGCGGCCGAGGCGGCCCTTCGCCTGCAAAAGGCCGGCGTTCCCGCAGACCAAATCCTCCGCGGTCGCTATGAGGCCGGCGAAGGCGGCTATACGGGGGTTGTGGCGTCGTATTTCTCGACGATGGCGGTGACCGAGCCCTGCCCGACGGACCCCTCCGACCCGAACATCGACCCGTCGAACGGCGTCTATCTGTCCTTTGGCTGCGCGCATCAGCAGAACCTGGCGGCCATGTTGGAGGATCCGCGCGACGCCGAACGCGCCCGGGCGGCGACCCCGCCCAGCGCGGATCGCCGCCGCGCTGTGCTGCTGCAATATGCGGCCGGCCAGGACACCGCCGCCGAAGGTCAAGAGACCACCGACACCACCGAATAACGCCGCCTTCATCGCTTTGCGTTGAAATGGCGAACCGGTCCGGGCGCGCGCTTGGGCCTCACCGAAACGGGGACTAGCCCATGGTCGACACAGACGGTTTCGACGCTCCGGCGCGCGGAGGCTCCGCTTCAGAGCGCGAGCACGACATGATCGTGCCGCGGGTCAGCATCGAAGCGTTCTGCATGACGCCGGAGTTCGCCAGCGCTGTCCAGACCGCGTCCCAAGACCGGCGCATGGCGAAGGCCAAAGCGTCCGTCGGCATGGGGGGCGCGGCGGCCGCGGCGAAGCGCTTCGCTAATGTGGCGACGCCGAATTTGATCATCGTCGAGAGCGAAGCCACGGGCTTCACCGTGTTCGAAGAGCTCGAGTCGTTGGCATCGGTGTGCGACGAGGACACCAAAGTGATCGTGGCGGGGCCGTCCAACGACGTGACCCTCTATCGCGAGCTGATCCGCCAGGGCGTCTGCGAATATTTGGTGACGCCCACCTCGCCCCTGCAGCTGATCGAAGCGATCTCGACAGCCTATGAGGATCCGGAGGCGCGCCCCGCCGGCAAGACCATCACCGTGTTCGGCGTCCGCGGCGGCGTGGGGGCGAGCGTGCTCAGCCATAATTTGGCGGAGCTGATCGCCTCCCAATCTGAGCGCGAGACGATCCTGATCGATCTCGATCTCGAGTTCGGCACGGTGGCGCTCGACTTCAATCTCGACGCCAAGAACACCGTGACGGACGCGTTGTCCGCCATTGACGGGCTCGATGACGTCAAGCTGAAGCGACTGCTGTTCCAGCATACCGAATATCTGAACTTGCTGCCTTCGCCCGCCGTGACCCAGCCGCGGGCCGAGGCCACCGAGGGCCATGTTTTGGGGTTGATCGACGTGGCCCGCTCCGCGGCGGATTACGTGGTGATCGACGCGCCAAGCCAGTGGACCGAAGGCGTGCGCTGCGCGCTTCGGCAGTCTGAGAAGGTGGTCCTGGTCGCAGCGCCGGATTTGACCAGCCTGCGCAACCTGAAGGCGGTGCATGATTGGCTGAGCGCTGAGCGCAAACACGACGCGGCCCCGAAGATCGTTCTGAACATGGTGGGCGAGCCCAAGCGGCCAGAAATCGCCGCGGCCGAGTTCGCTGAGATCATGGGCGCGCCCGTGGATCTGATCCTGCCCCATGACCCGGCCGTCTTCGGCGCCGCCCAGAATGACGGGACGTCGCTGATCTCCATGCCCACGGCGCGCCGGATCACCGAAAAGCTCGAGCCCTTCGTCGCCGCGCTCCGCGGCATGGAGGACAAGACGGCGAAGAAGTCGAAGGGCCTCGCCGCTTGGTTAGGCCTCGGCGCCGCGAGCTGACCGAGGGGGGGCCGCGCAGAAATGCGGCCGCCCGTTTCATAGCTGGCGGGCGACCGCCATGGCCGATCCCCGCGCCTTGGCGCGATCGGGTCGTCACCTAGTCGCAAAGTTGCGAGGCGAACATGTTTGGTAAGCGATCCAATTCCGGTTCTGACCGCGGTCTGCGGCGGCCGACCGCCCCTGGCGGG
>JBCCTM010000170.1:0-7373 GCA_039198535.1 Pseudomonadota bacterium | reverse complement strand
GGCGCTTGATTTCGCCGTTGAGGCGCTCCACCGGGTCCGGTGTCGGCGACACCGCGCCTCTGCGCCTTCGCGGCCGCCTCGTCAGTTTGGGCGAAGGCGGTGGCGGTGGGGGCGGAAACCACCCGGCGGCCTCTCTTGCCGGCAGGCGCGCCCGGCGGCTTCCCACAGGTCTTCGCGGGTCCTCGCCGAGGCCTTTCGCTAGAGTATCCGTCTTGGTCAAGCCTTGTGTGCGGTCCATTTCCGGCGGTCTCGGAGGAGGGCGTTTGCGACGATGATCACCTTTCGCATCAAGGCGATCAGCGCCGCTTTCGGCGGCTTTCCCGCGGCGATGAGGCGGTCGTAGACCCGTTTGAGATCGGGGTTGAAGCGCGCGGCGACCAAGGCGGGCATGTAGCGCGCTTAGGGCAGAGGGGCGCGCCCTCTTTTGATGGCGGCGCGCCCGCGCCATGGGCCGGAGGCCTGTGTCATGGGCGCGACGCCGGCGACCTAGCGCTCGTGGGGTTGGTCTCTCACAACGCCGCTGGGTGGGCCGGCCACTGAAGACGCGTCCCCTTCGGCACGGTCTGCGGTCGATCTGCGCCCCTGGCGCGTCGCTAGGGGCGTGGCGACGCCTCGACGTCTTGGGCGCTCAGCTCTCCAAACGAAGGGGACGTCTCCTCCGCCCGGAGCCGTCTCGCCTCCTGCGCGCGCGCCGGTGGGCCGATAAACCCTTGCCCTAACCCCGCCGCCCATTGCTTCTTCGAGGGCGACGCGGCTCCGAACGGAGGGGACTGAAACCCCGCGCGGCGCCGGGCGCGGAGACCAACTGGCGGCCATGGCGCCCGACGGTTTTCGACGGGACCGTCGGCGCGCGGCCACTGGTATCGCCGTCCGGCGCGGTTGGGGAGGCGTCGGTCTACGTCGTCCCGGGGCTCAGGCTGGGCGCGCGACTTTCCGTCGGCGCGCTCAGGAGCGGTCCTCCGCCACAGTGAGCCGCGTTGGCCGTCCATCGCGAACGGCGCGTGGGGGCCTCAATGGCCCCGAGCGGCGTATCTCAGTCCCAGCGCGTTGTGGTCAAAGCGCGTCGAGGCTTGTGGCGAGCGCCACATCCAGCGAACTGAGCCCGCCGACATCATGGGTGGAGAGCGTCACCTCCACCTTGGCGTAGACGTTGAACCATTCGGGATGGTGATTGAGCTTTTCGGCGTGGATCGCGGCGCGGCTCATCCAACCGAACGCGTCGATGAAATCGTCGAAGGTGTAAGTCTTCGTGACCGCGTCGCGCCCTTCCACCAGGGCCCAGCCCGCCGCCGAGAGGGTCGCCAGCGCCTGTTCTCGGGCCGCCCCTTCCAATTTCGTCGCCGTCATGGTCGCTCTCCGCTGTTTCGCCCGCCGCGCCGCGCGCCGCTGGGTCCTTCGTCTCGCTCGGATGCGGGCGCCTCGGACGCCTCTGACTCCGCATCGCCAGCGCCATGCGCCGCGCCGCAGTCCGACGGCGCGTCTTTTCGAAAGGGCGTGCGCGTGTCGAGATAGGCGATTTCCTCGGCCACCGCCGCGCGTTCCTGGCGCAGATACCGCGCCACCGCCCGCCGGAAACTCGGATCCGGTATATAGTGTAAACTGTAGGTGGCCGTGGGCGCGTAGCCCCGCGCGATCTTGTGCCCGCCCTGGGCCCCGGCCTCCACGCGGTCGAGACCCATCTCGATCGCCGCGTCGATGGCTTGGTAATAACAGGCCTCGAAATGCAGGCAGGGGTGATCCTCGACGCAGCCCCAATAGCGCCCGTAGAGCGCGTCCCGCCCGATGAAGTTCAGCGCGCCGGCGATCCAGCGGCCGCCGCGGCGGCACATCACCAACAGCATGTCCTCGCGCAGCTCCCGTTGGGCGATGTCGAAGAACGCGCGCGTCAGATAAGGCGCGCCCCATTTGCGCATGCCGGTGTCTTGGTAGAACCGCCAGAACGCGTCCCAATGCTCCGGCTCTATGGCGTCTCCAGTGAGGCGATGGATCTCGATGTCATTGGCGACGGCGCGGCGCCGCTCCTGCCGCAAGTTTTTGCGCTTCTTGGCGGTCAGCGTCTCCAGGAACGCGTCGAAGCTGGCGTAGCCGTCATTGCGCCAGTGGAACTGTTGGTCCCGCCGCCTCAGCAGGGCCCCGGCGTCCTCCTCGGCGTCAGTGTCCGCGCCGAGGCGGGCCCACTCCTCCTCGGTGCAAAACGTGATGTGCAGGGAAGAGAGCCCATTATCCGCGGTGATCTGACAGGCGGCGCGGGCCAGCGCCGCCTCCACGGCCTCCTGCGCCTCTCGCGTCAGATCGCCCCGGGCGAGGAATCGTCGGCCGGTCACCGGCGTGAACGGAGCCGCCGCCTGGAGCTTTGGATAGTACCGCCCGCCGGCGCGCATGAAGGCGTCCGCCCAGGCGTGGTCGAACACGAACTCGCCCTGGCTGTGGCTTTTCACATAGAGAGGCGCGACGCCGAGGAGGCGGCCCCCTTGCTCAAGCGCGAGGTGGTGCGGCGCCCAGCCCGTGTCCGCCGTCGCCGAACCGCTGGCCTCTAGGGCCGCGAGGAAGCGGTGGGTGAGGAACGGGTTCTCCGGACGGCCAGGGCCGTCTGCGCCGGCGCAGGCGTCCCAATCGGCCGCGTTTATCTCTGAGATGTCCCGGACGAGCCGCGCCGAGGCGGCGTCCCCGTCCGGCGCCGTCGACGCTGCGGCGGGGTCGCCGTCTCCGCCGTTCCCATCCGCCGCCATGCGCGCCATCTCCGCTCTCCGAACGCGTCCCATGCAAAGCGCCTGATGCGCCCCCCGGAGAATTAGGTCGGGAGCCGCGTCAATCGACTGCGAAGACGCCTTCGATCTCCACCATCACCCCAAAGGGCAGCGAGCCCGCCCCAACGGCCGCGCGCGCATGGACGCCGGCCGGGCCGAACACGTCCACCATCAGATCGGAGCAGCCATTGATCACTTTGGGATGGTCGCCAAACGCCGGCGTCGCGTTCACAAACCCCGTCAGCTTCACCACACGCCGCACCCGGTCGAGATCGCCGTCGCAAGCTGCGCGCGCCTGGGCGATCAGCGCCAGTCCACATGCGCGGGCCGCCGCGACCCCCTGCTCCACCGAGGCGTCCGCACCGAGTTTGCCCACCATCAGCCCGCCATCGGCGTCGAGCGCCACCTGCCCGGAGACAAACAGCATCCCGCCCGCGCGCACATGGGGCGTATAATTCGCGGCCGGGGCCGGCGCCTCCGGCAAGGTGACGCCCAATTCCCGCAATCTCGCCTCGATGCGTCCCGCCATCGCGCCCTCCGCCTCCTTGGCTCACCGTTAAATCATCGCGCCCGACGCGCGGCTTCGATACAGCTACCGCTTGAGAGGCGCGGCGCAAAGCGCAGGGAAGTTGAGGCGGGAAAAGTCAGGAGCGAGGTCGATGAGCGCTGAAGCCGCCGAAAGAGACCCACACGCGCCGACGGAGCCTGAGCGGGACGATCGCTTGCTGGCCGCGGCGCGGCGGGGTGTCGCGCTGATCCGCGAAGCGGCGGATTTGCCCTTCTCCGTACGCCTCTGGGACGGCTCGCTTGAGCCGTTGGGCGCGCAGCCCAGGCCAGGCTTGGCGCTCCGCATCGCCTCCCCAGGCGTGCTCCCCTCCCTGCTGCGTGGCCCGTCCCTCGATCGGCTCATCCGCCATTACGCCCATGGGCGCATTGACCTTGAGGGCGGCACGCTGATCGATTTCGGCCAACCCTTCGCGCTCGACAACAAAATCAGCAAGCGTCTGCGCGCGATCCCGAAATGGGAGATGATGAAAGCGCTGGCGCCGTTTCTGACCGCGCGGGCGGACGCGCCGGACGCCAGCCGGGATTTTGGCGCGGACGCCGAGGGCGCCGGCCGCGCCCAAGGCGACAACAAGCGCTTCATCCAATTTCATTACGACGTCGGAAACGACTTCTATCAGCTCTTTCTGGACCCGGAGATGCAGTATTCCTGCGCGTATTTCCCGACCTGGGAGGCGACGCTGGAGGACGCGCAGGTCGCCAAACTCGACATGATTTGCCGCAAGCTGCGGCTCAAGCCCGGAGAGCGCATGCTGGACATCGGCTGCGGCTGGGGCGGGCTGTTGGCGCATGCCGCGCAGCGCTATGGCGTGAAGGGCCATGGCGTGACGCTGTCCGAAGAGCAGCTCGCCTTCGCCCAGGCGAAGATGGCGCGGCTCGGCCTGTCAGAGCAGGTGACGCTGGAGCTGCGGGACTATCAGAGCCTCTCCGGCCAGTATGACAAGATCGCCTCAATTGGCATGTATGAGCATATCGGCCTCGCCAATATCTCCGCCTATTTCAAAAAGGCGCGCGGGCTGCTGGCGGAGGACGGCTTGTTTCTCAATCACGCCATCTCCCGGGGCGCGAAGAAGAAGAAAACCCGCTTCTCGAAGCGCCCCGAGCAGCGGGCCCTGCAGAAATACATCTTCCCAGGTGGCGAACTTGACGACATCGGCCACAGCGTCGCCGCCATGGAGCGCGCGGGCTTTGAGATCCATGATGTGGAGGGATGGCGCGAGCATTATCAGAAAACCACGCGCATCTGGTGCGAGCGCCTGACCGAGCGACGCGCTGAGGCGGAGCGGCTGACCGATCCACAAACCTATCGGATCTGGGTCGCCTATCTCGGCGGCGTGTCGCTGGCTTTCCAGCGGGGCTCGGCGCGCATTTTTCAGACTTTGGCGAGCAAGTCCCCAAAGGGCGCTTCGCCGACGCCGCCCAGCCGAGCGGATCTCTACGCCAACCCGTAAGCTCGCTCACCAGTCGATGGGCGCGACGCCCTTGGCGGAGAAATAGGCGTTGGCGGATGAGAAATGCCCACAGCCGAGGAAGCCGCGATGCGCCGACAGCGGCGAAGGGTGCGCGGCTTTCAAAATCAGGTTCTCCGCCGCGTCCACCATGGCCGCTTTCTTCTGCGCCGCCGCACCCCAAAGCAGGTAGGCGACGCCGCGGCGGCGCGCGGCCAAGGTGGCGATGGCCGCATCGGTGAAGCGTTCCCACCCTCGCTTCTGGTGGGACGCCGCCGCCCCTTGGCGGACCGTTAGCGTCGCGTTCAAGAGCAGGACGCCCTGCCTCGCCCAGCGCTCCAGACACGGGTCTTGAGCGCCGCGCCGGCCCAGATCGGTTTCGATCTCTTTGAAGATGTTGCGGAGCGAGGGCGGCGGCGGCGCGCCTGAAACGGAGAAGCACAGGCCATGGGCTTGGCCGGGGCCGTGATACGGGTCCTGCCCGAGGATCACCGCCTTCACCCCCGCCAAATCGCAGTGTTCGAAGGCGCTGAAGATCTGATCTTGCGGCGGGTAGACGGTTGCGCCCGCATATTCGGCCTCCACAAACGCCGACAGCTCCGCCATGTAATCCTGCGCCCATTCCGGCGCGAGCGCGGCGCGCCAGCCTGGAGCCATGCCCGCCGCAAGCCGCGCAAGCAGATGCGGATCGCGCGCATCGCTCACGCGGCGCCGGCGTCGATCAGTTTCTGGGCGATCTCCCGAAAGCGCTGGCCCTGCGGGCTGTCGGGCTTTGACGCGGCCAGCGGCGTCCCGCTGTCCCCGGAGAGGCGGATGTCGATGTCGAGCGGGATATCGCCGAGGAAGGGCGCGCCGATCCGCTCCGCCTCAGCCTTGGCTCCGCCATTGCCGAACAATTGGGTCTCATGGCCGCATTCGGGGCAACAGAAGGTCGACATGTTCTCGATCACGCCCACGATCGGCGTACGGGTCTTCTCAAACATGTCGATGGCCTTTTTGGCGTCCAGGAGCGCGATATCTTGGGGCGTCGACACCACGATGGCGCCGGTGACCTCCGCGCGCTGGCTCAGCGTCAGTTGCACGTCTCCCGTACCGGGCGGCAGATCCACCAGCAGGGCGTCGAGCCGACCCCAGCGCACCTGTCGCAGCATCTGCTGCAGCGCGCCCATCAGCATGGGTCCCCGCCAGATCACCGCCTTTTCATCGGGCGTCAGCAGGCCGATCGACATGAGGGTGACGCCGTGATTGCGGAGCGGTTCGATGGTGGCGCCGTCGGAGGTGGGCCGCTCCGACACGCCGAGCATGCGCGGCTGCGAGGGCCCGTAGACATCCGCATCGAGCAGCCCGATCCGTCGGCCTGCCGCGGCGAGCGCCACGGCCAAATTGGCCGATACCGTCGATTTCCCGACCCCGCCTTTGCCCGAGCCGATGGCCAGGATGCGGTCCACGCCGTCGATGGGCCCGAGGCGCGGCGCAGGCTTGCGCAGGGGTTTAAGCCCTGGGGGCGCGGAGGCCTCAGGCGGCAGGGACGGGGCGGTGGCTGGCCGCGCGCCTTTGGGGTTGGCCCGCCTCAAATTTGGGGGCCCGGTGGGGCTGCCGCGGGTCGCCGCCTCAGTCGGCGCGCCAGGTGGATCGGGATTGGGGCCGGCGGGCGGTCGCGCGGCGCGCCCCGCCGCGGCATGGGCGGTGAGGATCACCTGAGCTTTCTCCACGCCGGGCAGCGTGCTGAGCGCCTTCTCCGCGGCGGCGGTGTGCTTTGAGAGCGTCGCCCCCTGGGAGGGGTGTATCTCGAGCACGGCGCGCAGCAGGCCGTTCTTCATGGTCACATCGGCGAGGTCGGCGGCGTCGACGAAGCTCTCGCCGGGGCCGACTTGCACGGTCTCCAGAGCCGCCTCCGCGGCGGCTTCCCAACTTTCGCCCGTTGGGCTCACGTCGTTGGAATCGTCGCTGACGCCGCTCATTCTCCCGTACGCCCCATCTGTCGACCGGTTCGGCTCCTGGCGCCATACCTGTGGCGCGCGCCCGCGGCAGGCAAGGGGGAAACCGGCGTCGGCGTTTCCGAAGGGGCGGCAATTCCGCGTCGCCGCCCTTGACCGGGCTCTCACCCGCCCTTAATCACCCTCACTCGGCGCGGAGAACACCGGGCCATGCGGTTGTAGCTCAGTTGGTTAGAGTGCCGGCCTGTCACGCCGGAGGTCGCGGGTTCGAGCCCCGTCAACCGCGCCAATTCATCGTTGAAGACAGATCCTTAGCTGACCGGGCGTGGCGTAATGCGGCCTGCGCTTCTGGGCAAATGCGCCGTCATCACGCCGGCTTTCGGCGTCTCAAAGCGCAGGGAGACGCTGCGCAGACCCGCATGAACTAGGATCCCATCCAAGGGCGGGGTGTTGGCGTCAAAATAATGCAGTCGCGCGGCGTCGCCGATTTCGGGCTCGCCGGGCGCTCGGGAGATCGGCTCCGGTCGGGCGGCGCCGCAGGGCTCGGCCCGGGCGGCCTCGGCGATCGCTTCGTTCGGCGAGATCTCCGCGCGGCCGCCATGGCCCACGGCGTCGAGGCGCTTCTCCCAGCTCAAAAGTCTAGGGAACGCCTCCAGCAGCGCCGCCGTCTGGCCTTT
>JBCCTM010000169.1:0-7426 GCA_039198535.1 Pseudomonadota bacterium | reverse complement strand
ATGACTTCAAAGCGCTGGAGGGTGACCGCCAGACCGGCGTCAACTCGCTGCCGGTCACGCTCGGGCCCGACCGCGCCGCAGAGAAACGCCCACATGGGCGGAAACCAGGTGATGGGCTTAAGCAGCGTGAGGGCGGCCCAGCCGTCAAAGCCTTGCGCGCCGCCGCCGCCGGCCTCGCCGCTCCGCGCGTCGCCCGCGGCCCCAATATTCGACTGGACATTCATACTGTCAGCTAAACATGACAGTTTGCGGGGGCGACAAGTCCTTTAAGCGTGCTGCGACGCTTCGCCGAGTCTCTCCAGACCCACGCCGCCTGTGGCGTGGGCGCGCGAGTGGCGGGCGTTAGTCGCCGTCGTCGTTCTTGTTGAACAGCCCGTATTTCCGCAGCTTCACATACAAGCTTTGCCGAGACAGCCCGAGCATCTCCGCCGCGGCGACCCGGTTGTTTCGGGTCAGGTCGATGGCCGTCTCGATGCAGAGCTTCTCGACCACATCCGTGGTGGCCGCCACCAATTCGCGCAGGGGCGCGGAGCCCACCAACTCCATCACATTGCGCGCCGCGTCATCGCCCACGCCGATGTCCCGCGCCGCATCACTGCGGCTCGCATCCCGGATGACGAAAGCGCACACAGGCTCCGCCCGTTCGCCGAAGTGAACGGCCGAGATTTCAACCGCCGTCTCGGCGCCGAACGCGCTTTTTACTTTTGTGGAGTAGAGACGCATCTTGCCGTGGCGCGCGGCGTTATCGAGCAGGACCTTAAGATCAACGTCCCCCCGCGCCAGGAATTCACTGAGTGGCTTGTCTTTGGCGTCAGAAGCGAGCGGCAAATCGCCGAGGGCGAGAAACGCCTCGTTCATATGGCGGATCACCCCCCGGGCGTCCGTGAAAACGATCGCCTCAACCCCGGTGAGGAACAATTCGTGGAGATGGTCGCGCACCTCCTCGGAGGCGGGCCTGGCCTTGTCGGCCGCGTCGATCCGGCACAGGAGCAGCACTTCGCCGGCTGACCGGAAGATCGTCGGATAGACATGCGTCGGGCGTCGGCTGCGGCGCGTCCGCGCTGCGACGGATTGGTCATTGTCCGAGGCCGCGCAGCGCCTTAGCGTTTCAAGAAACGCGGCGCGCGGCTGATCTTCGAACGCTTGCGAGAAGGCCGATCCGGAGAGCCCGGTGACGTCGCCGCCCAGCAATTGGGCGGCGCTCGCGTTGAGCGTGATGATGCGCCCGCCCGGCGCGACCAGGACAAATGAGTCCCGCGTCCTCTCCAGCAGGACGCGAAAGCGGGTCTCGTAGCCCCTGTGCTTTTCGTAGTCTTTCTCAAGCGACAGCTGAGCGCGCACCAGCTGCTGTTGCACTTCCGCGATGGGTCTGAGATCTCGTCCGAGCAAAAGCACCTCGTCCGTGACGCCGGATCGACGGAACACATAGCGGATCGGGAATTCCCAATTTGCGTTGTCGACGTGGTTGAGCTCGACGGTCTGTCTTGGAGCGACCGCGGGGGGCGAGGCTCGTCGGGTCTGAGCCCCCTTTTTTCCTTTCTCGGCGGAGCCCTTCGACTTCCCAACTTTGACGTCGCCCTCCGCCAAAGTCGCGGATAGCCGCGCCTCGAACTTTGGGACGCTCTCTTCCGTCAAGAACTCGCGCAGATCTCGGCCCGTCCAGTGATCAAGGCATCCGAGGCTTTTGGTCTCTGGGTTTACGCCGAGCGCGCGGATCTCGCCTGAGGGAGTGATCGACAGCCAGATGTCGCAGGCGGCGCTGAGGATCTCGCTGAGTTGATCCGCGTCCGCGCCTTTGCTCGCGGCGCCGGCCGTGCTGCTCTCAAATTCGGCGTCGTGGCGGGTCACAGGCGGTGCTCACACATGGCTTTCTGCTCAGCTTCGGCTTTCTGCTCAGATTTGGCTCTCTGCTCAGACACAGATCTCTGCTCAGCTTTGGCTTAGAAAGGCTCATCTGAAAACTGCGGGTCCAAAGTCGCGCTTTCAACGAGGGACAGCGGGGCGTAGTCGATCAATCGGGTCTGGGCGTTTTTTTGGCAGAGCTGACCAAATAGCGCCGGCTCGGCGGTGGCGAGGTCGGCTCCGGTGTAGCTTGCAACTTCGTCGCCGAGCTTGGTGATCGCGCCGCCAAGCCCGATTGCTCCGTCAAAGTCCGCGACGCCCCGCAGTTTGTCGATGGTCCGGCGCAGCGGCTCCAGCGCCCGCCTTGTGGCGGCGGATAGGCCGATCGCCGAGAAGCGCTGGCTCTCGGCGAGGCGCGCCAACTCGTCATCGTCCAACGCGACGCCCATATGCACCCAGAGGCCCATCCGACGCAGTTTGCCGCCAGCAATGAAGGCCCCAAGCGAATGTTGTTCGCATCGCGGCACCGCCAGCAGCACGCTATGGCCGAGCGGAATGGTTGAGCCGCCCTCCACGAACCGACCTTCCAGCTCGCGCGTGAGATCTTGCAGGCGCGAGGAGCCGAGGGTCACCTCGACAAAGCCCACCTTATCCTCCACCCACCATTCCCCGAGGCGTCGGGCCGCGGCGGGCACGTAGCGTTCATAAATCTGTTCGGTCGATACGCCATAGGCGATCAAACGCGCGGCGAAGAGCCGGGCGGGCGCTTCATCTGGGCTGACCAGGGCGTCGCAGAACTTTTCAATGCGCGCGGCGAATTTAGCGTCTGGAGCTTTCGGCGAGCGCGCGGCGAGCACCGAGAGCGCCGCCGCCGCCAAAGCGTCGACTTGGGGGCCGGATTTCTCTCCAGAAGCCGTCGCGCCGCGCGTTGAGGCGCGTTTGGCCAGTTTACCCGGGGCGGCGGTTTGGGCGGGAGCTTGGGCGGGAGGGGGAAGCGTCCTGCGCGCGCGCCCGTCCTCCCCGCTGTTCTTTGAACTCTCAACCGACATGCGCGGCCTCCCTTCACCTCGAATCTCTGGCGGAACGTCGCGTGAATGTCAAAGGAGTTGGACATTGCGCGCCGCGGCGGCGCGTCGGCGTCCCGACCCGCCAAACGGTGGCGAAATGCCGCAGATCTCAAAGAAAACCGGTTGGTTGCGAGGAGCGACGCAGAATGCCGCAGCCCACTGTCAATCCGCAGACTGTAACTTAAAGTTGACAGAACGAGCTGCGCGACCATAGCTCGTTCGACGCGGACACGGAGGATGCAGGGGTGTTTGTTCAGGGGTGTCGCCTGGGTCGAAAGACTGCGGAGATCCGCCCGCCGCTCAGCTTTGGCGGGCGAGGGCGCGGCCCGCAGGGCGTCGACGCATGACGGTCGGTCCACAGAAAGCCGAGCCGCGTCCGCTCTATACGGCGGAGCAGCGGCGTCGACGCGACGCGTCCGTTTGGACCGTGGTGCAAGGTGTTCTGGCCCCGGCGCAATTTGTGGCGTTCTTGCTCTCCCTCGGCCTGGTGATCTGGTATTTGCGCACGGGCGAGGGCTATCAGGCCGCGACGATCTCCATCGTTGTGAAGACAGCGTTCCTCTACGCGATCATGGTGTCCGGCGCGATCTGGGAGAAGGTCGTATTCGGGCGATACCTGCTCGCGCCCGCGTTCTTCTGGGAAGATATGGTGAGTTTCGCGGTGATCGCCGCGCACACCGCCTATCTCGCCGCCCTGTTCGCCGGCTGGTTAAGCCCCGGCGGGCTGATGGTTTTGGCGCTGGTCGCCTACGCGCTCTACGTGGTGAACGCGGCGCAGTTCCTGTGGAAATTGCGGCAAGCGCGCCTTGCGACACCCGTGGCGGAGGAGCCCTCGGCGCGCCGCGCAGGCGCTCTGGCCATTGATGTCGGGGGCGATCTCGGCCTGACAAGGGACGCGCCTTCCCGCGCGGGCGTGCGCGGATGAGCCGGGCGCAGCCCATGGCCGGGCCGGCGCGCGCCGCCCTTGATGGCGCACCTCGCGATCGGGGACTTGACCGGAACCCTGGCGGAGCGCCCCCGCCCGCGCGCGCCCCGCAGTTCGGGGCCGGCTGCGGCGACAGCCCGGTGCTGAAAGAACGCGGGCAAAGGGAAGTCTTCTGCGGGTTGACAGGTGTAGTTTGGCTGCACAGGAAAATGCCCGACGCGTTCTTTTTGATCGTCGGCTCCCGCACCTGCGCCCATTTGTTGCAGGCCGCGGCGGGCGTGATGATCTTCGCCGAGCCGCGTTTCGCCACCGCCGTGCTCGAGGAGAAAGACCTCGCCGGCCTCGCCGACGCTCAGGATGAGTTGGACGCCCAAGCTGAGCAGCTGTTGGCCCGCCGTCCCGAGATCCGCCGCTTGTTTCTGGTGGGCTCCTGCCCGTCGGAGGTGATTAAACTCGATCTGCACCGCGCGGCCCAGCGCCTCTCCGCGAGATACGCGCCGCGGACCCAGGTAATGGCCTATACGGGCTCCGGCATTGAGACGACCTTCACCCAAGGTGAAGATCAGTGTTTAGCGGCGATGGTGGAGGCGGCCCCGGCGGCCGAAGCGGACGCGCCCCGGGAGCTTCTCCTGGTGGGCGCGCTGCCGGACGTGGTGGAGGACCAGTTCCTTTCGCTGCTCGACGCCTTCGGGATCGCGCCGGTGCGCACTCTGCCGGCGCGGCGCGTGGAGCAAGAGGCCGCGATCGGGCCGAACACGCGGTATCTTTTGACCCAGCCCTTCCTCGGCGAGACCGCCGGCGCGATCGACCGGCGCGGCGCGCAGAGGATCCCCGCGCCGTTTCCCTTCGGCGAGGAGGGCGTCACCGCCTGGCTGCGCGCCGCTGCGGACGCGTTCGGCGTGGATCCAGAACGGTTTGAAACCGTCGTCGCCGCGCCGCGGGCCCGGGCGCGCAAGGCCGTCGCCGCCGTCGCGGAAGGATTGCGCGGTCGTACGGTGTTCTTCTTCCCCGACAGTCAGTTGGAGCTGCCGCTCGCGCGCTTTCTGACCCGCGAGTGCGGCATGACCGCTGTGGAGGTCGGCTCGCCCTATCTGCATCGTGAGTTGCTGGCGGAGGAGCTCGATTTGCTGCCCGCCGGGCCCACGCTTTCCGAGGGCCAAGACGTCGACAGACAGCTCGACCGCTGTCGCGCGGCGCAGCCTGATCTCACCATCTGCGGGCTGGGCCTCGCCAACCCGTTGGAGGCCGAAGGCTTGGCCACCAAATGGGCCATCGAACTCGTGTTCACCCCCGTCCATGGCTACGAGCAAGCGGGCGACCTCGCCGGCCTGTTCGCGCGCCCCCTAAAGCGGCGGGAGGCGCTCCGCCCATGCAGCTGACGGTATGGACCTATGAGGGCCCGCCCCATGTGGGCGCCATGCGTGTGGCGACGGCGATGGAGGGGCTCCATTACGTGCTCCACGCGCCGCAGGGCGACACCTATGCCGATCTGCTCTTCACCATGATCGAGCGGCGCAATCACCGCCCGCCGGTGAGCTACACGACCTTTCAGGCGCGCGACCTGGGGGCCGATACGGCGCATCTTTTCAAGGATGCCTGCCAGGACGCGGTCGAACGCTTCGGGCCCGAGGCAATCATCGTCGGTGCCTCCTGCACCGCCGAGCTCATCCAGGACGACCCCGGCGGGCTGGCAGAGACGATGGATCTGGGCATCCCCGTCATCCCGCTGGAGCTGCCGTCCTATTCGCGCAAGGAAAACTACGGCGCTGACGAGACGTTTTTCCAGATTGTCCGCGCGCTGGCCGGGCAGGTGGAAAAGACGCAAGAGATCACCTGCAACCTCATCGGCCCCACGGCGCTGGGCTTCCGCCACCGCGACGATGTGGAGGAGCTTGTGCGCCTGCTCTGGGAGATGGGCATTCAGACGAACGTGGTGGCACCCCTCAATGCCTCCCCCACCGACCTTACATGGCTCGGTGCCGCGCATTTCAATGTGCTGATGTATCCAGAGACGGGCGAGGCCGCCTGCCGCTGGATGGAGCGGGAACTGGGGATGCCCTTCACCAAAACCGTGCCCATTGGCGTCGGCGCCACCCGTGATTTCATCGCCGAAGTGCAGGCGATCACCGGCATTACAGAGCGCCCAGATGAGAGCCGCCTGCGCCTGCCCTGGTGGTCGGCCTCGGTCGATTCCAACTACCTCACCGGCAAGCGCGTCTTCATCTTTGGCGACGGCACCCATGTCCGCGCCGCCACGCGCATCGCACGCGAGGAGATGGGTTTCGAGGTTGTCGGCATCGGCTGCTATAACCGCGAGATGGCCCGCGACATCCGCGGGCTCGCGCGCGAGATCGACGTGCCCTGCTACATCACCGAGGACTACCTGGAGGTCGAGGCGGCCTGCATGGAGCTCGCCCCCGAGATGATCCTCGGCACCCAGATGGAGCGTCATATCGGCAAGCGTCTGGGCATCCCCTGCGCCGTGATTTCCGCCCCGGTACATGTCCAAGATTTTCCTGCACGCTTCTCCCCCCAGATGGGGTTCGAGGGGGCCAATGTGATCTTTGACACCTGGGTGCACCCGCTGGTGATGGGGCTCGAAGAGCACCTCTTGCACATGTTCCGCGAGGATTTTGAGTTCCACGACGACAATGGCGCCAGCCATCACGGTGGGAAGATTGATCTGAAGGCGGTTGGGGCTGAGGCCTCGGATGCCTCCGGCGGAGGTATTGAGGGCCAAAGGAACGAGGGAGTGTCGCTCCCGGAAGTTCAGACGGACGGGTCCATCGTTTGGGCGGCGGCGGCTGAGAAGGAGCTCAAGAAGATCCCGTTCTTCGTGCGGGGCAAGGCCAAGCGGAACACGGAAGCCTATGCAGAGATGCAGGGCGTGACCGAGATCAGCGTCGATACGCTTTACGAAGCGAAGGCTCACTATGCGCGATAGTTTCGAGCCAGCCCCCTACCGCGTCTGCATCGTGACGCTGGACCACCACGCGGCGGGTCCGGCGGCGCGGGCCATGCCTGCGCTGGCGACGGAGTTTCCGGGGCTAGAGGTCACGATCCACGCGGCGGCCACATGGGCCGAGGACCCCGAGGCGTTGGCAGAGGCAAAGGCGGCTGTGGCCAAGGCCAATATCGTCGTCGCGAACCTGCTTTTCCTCGAAGAGCATGTGCGCCCCATTCAGGGTGACATTGCCGCCCGGCGCCCCGCGCTTGATGCCTGTCTGGGGCTCGTGAGTGACGAGGCGATCGTGAACCTGACGAAGATCGGCGATTTGGATATGTCGGCGCCGTCGTCGCTCGCCATGGATCTGCTGAAGAAGCTGCGCCCCAAGAAATCGGCGCGCTCCAATGGTGAAAGCCAGATGAAAGTGCTGCGGCGGCTGCCGAAAATCCTGCGGTTTATCCCCGGCAAGGCGCAGGACCTGCGCGCTTATTTTCTGTCGATGCAATACTGGCTCGGCGGGTCCGACGACAATGTGCGGGAGATGATCCGGTTTCTTGTCGGTCGCTACGCCGGGGAGCGGTTCGAGGCGGGGGAGGCTGCGGCGCCGGTCGACTACCCGGATGTGGCGCTCTATCACCCGGATCT
>JBCCTM010000168.1:0-7457 GCA_039198535.1 Pseudomonadota bacterium | reverse complement strand
TCCCCATCCAGCACCACAGCGTTGGTGACGCCGTCGAGGCCGCCGATGGCGCTGTCCACCGGCAAGAGGCAAGGCGCGACCCGTTGGATCAAGGCGTCGGGCGCGTCGGCGCCGCTCCCGGCCTCCGCCGGGCGACGCTCCGCATGGGCGATCAGCTTGACCACATAGCCCAAATCGCGGGCGCTCTGCAGATCGAGCAGCGCCAAGCGCTCAATGCCCTCCACATGCACGCCGCCGTAATCGATCCGCGCACCGAAGGCGATGGCGGACAGCAGCGCCAGCTTCTGCGCCGCGTCATGCCCGCCCACATCCGCCGTCGGGTCGGCCTCCGCGTAGCCGAGGCGCTGCGCGTCCGCCAGGATCGCCGCATAGTCCCGCCCGGTGCGCGCCATCTCGGTCAAGATGTAGTTCGACGTGCCGTTCAGCACGCCATAGATCCGGCGCATGGCGTTGCCAGCCAATCCCTCGCTCAGGGCTTTGATCACCGGGATCCCCCCGGCCACCGCCGCCTCAAAGCGCAGCGCCGCGCCCGAGGCCGCCGCCGCTTCCGCCAAGGCCTCGCCATGGGCGGCCAAAAGCGCCTTATTGGCCGTGACCAAATGCGCGCCCCGTCGCAGCGCCGTCTCCGCCGCGGCCTTGGCCGGTCCATCCGCGCCGCCCATGACCTCGACGACCACGTCCACATCCTCGCGACGCGCCAGGGCGACCGGATCATCCTCCCACGCGAACCCGCTGATATCGACGCCGCGATCCCGATTGCGATTGCGGGCGCTGACGGCGGTGATTTGCAACGGCCGGCCCGCGCGGGCGGCGAGGAGCGGGCCATGGGCCGAGAGAATTTTCAGAACGCCGGCGCCGACGGTGCCGAGGCCGGCCACGCCCAAGCGAAGCGGGCCTTGCTGATGAGAGCTGTCCATGGGGCTGCTGCTTACGGCCTGCCGGGGAAGGAGCAAAGCCCCGAACGCCGCGAGCGCGCCCCTGCGCCCGTGCAAGCGCGATCCCTCTCGCTCACAGAGCCGCCTCGATCCAGGCCCCGCCCAGCGTCGCCAATGCGAACACGGCGAGGGCCGTCAGCGCCAACTCCCGCGGCGAGCCGGGCGGCGGCCCCATGAACGCGTAGGCCTGGAGAGCCGCGAGCCCGCCCAACACCACGGTCAAGGGCAACCAGGCCGCCGCCAACGCCTCCGCGCTCAGCCCGCCCAGAAACAGCGCCGCGCCGATCGCGAAGAGGCCGAACTCCAGCGCCACTGAAACGGGCTTATTCGACCAGAGCCCGAGCCCAACCTTATGGCGGTCGCCCCAGAGCGGCAGGTCGGGTTGGTGCACCAGCCAATCCAGCGCCCAATGGGAGAAGATCAACGCCGCCGCCACGCCCAGCGCGCCTGTCGACAGGCCCGGCTCCAGGACCGCCAGCGCGCCCGCGCCGAGGGCGCTGATGAGGAGCGCGGCGGGCAAACTGTGCGAATAGGGGAAATACTCGAGCACCAGCGGGCTGGCGGCGCTGTAGCCCGGCTGGATGCGCACCCGCTCGACCCCCGCCAACAGCAGCAGCGCCCAGACCACGTCGATCAACTGCGTACCCAGCATCAGCGCCGGCAGCGGCACGCTCGGCGCCGCCGCTTTGGCGGCCAAGGCCGCGCCGTAATGTCCCAAAAGCATGGCGTCGCTCCCCGTCTCGCCCCATCCCGAGGCGGTTTCCTAGCCTGGGCCCGCCCCCGGTCGCCAGGCCGACGCGACCGTCGACCCGCGGTCGAGCCCGCCCGACGCCGCTCGACCACATCCTGGCCGCGCGTCGGGCCTGCGCGCGCCCGCCTGCGTCGGGATTTAGTCCCCTCCGTTCGGAGCCGCGTCGCGCCCCGAGAAGCGATGGGGCGCAGGCTCGGAGCAAGGGTTTATCGGCGGAGCCGACGCGAAAGCGCCCTTGCTGCGCGCCTGCGGCCAGTCGATACGGCGGGGGGCGACGCGGCTGCGCGCGGAGGGGACGGCCCCTCCGTTTGGTGGGGGGAGCTCCCGCGCCCTCGCCTCCCCTTATCCTCCGATGGATCGACGCGCCGCGCGCGGGACATGCGCGAACGCCGCGCAGGGGCCTCAATGGCCCCAAGCGGCGTCCCTCTCCGCGACAGCCGCCTTACACGGCGATGGGCGAGCGCCGTCGCCGCCGCGTCGGCGGCGTTTTGCTCCCCTCGGTCAGGGTTGCGGCGGTGGGATCGGCCTCCGCGTGAGCGCTCAGCGCGGGGCGAAGAATATGCTCGGACAGGTGACGCACCACATCCACCGCCACGCCGTCGCCGATCAGATGATACGCCTCATTGTAGCGCGCGGGCAGCTGGTAGCGCCTGGGCAGCCCCATCAACGCCGCGGCCTCCCGGGCGTCGATCAGCCGGGAGCGCACATTGTCTCCATGCACCACTAAGATGGTTTGCCGACTAGACCCGCCGGCGGGCGTGCGGAGGCATCCGGCGAGTTCGTCGAAGCGCACCTCTGCGCGTTGCAGGCGCACCCCGTCTTCCGTGCGCATGCGCCGGTAGAGCGCGCCCACGATGCGGCGCCGGGCGCGGCGCGCGCGGGTCACCTTGGCGCGATTGGTGGCGTTCATCAACCCGAGCAACCGCTCGGTCTCCTGGGGGCTATGCCAGCGGACGCCCACCGGCGCGTCCGTCACCACGTCGCTGAGCCTCGGGCCGCGCTTGGACGGGCCGGGCGCGCGCCACCACAGCCACTCTCCCCGGGTCGAAGCCGGCAGCGCCGCCTGCGCGCGGAGCAGCGCGTCCGGGCTCCAGCGCGCCTCCGGTCCCTCGCCCAACAGCGCCGGGTCGAGGGCCTCCGACCGCTGCGCCGCCAGAAGGAACAACCGCGGCCGCGATTGGGGCAGGAACAGCTTCGCGTCGATCACCAGCGCGCCCACGCGGTAGTCGAGCTCCGCCAATGCGCCGACCATGGCGACGAAATCCGCGCCTTTCCGGTTGGTCAGCAGGCCCGTGACGTTCTCGAGCGCCACCATGCGCGGCGCGCGTCCCTCGTCTCTCAGATCGCCGAGTAGACGCTGAAACGGCCAAAAGGCGCCGGAGCGCGCGCCCCGTAAGCCGCGGCCGCCGCCGGCCACCGAGAGGTCCTGACAGGGGAAAGAGGCCCACGCTAAATCCGCGCGCCCCGGCAAATCCCCGACGCTCAGCGCGCCGACATCGCCCACCGTGAGCGGCGCGTCCGGATAATTGGCGCGGTAGGCGGCGGCTTTCTTCGGGCTGAGATCATTGGCGAAGACGCAGCGCCACGCCTCGCCCAAGCCCGCCCGCGCCATGCCGCCGCCGCAGAAAAACTCGTAGAATTGCAGCATCGCCGTCTCCTCACCGGCTTATTAGGCGCCAAAGGCGTCTCCGGCAACAAGATGTAGCGGTCTGCAACGAAATATTGAGCAGCCAAGCGCTGCCCGCGCATCGCAAAGCGCGCGCGGGGCTCACGGCTCCCGATTATAGGCCAGATAGCCTTCCGTCGCGTAGGCGACGGGCCAGCCGACGATCGCGGGAACCTCGAACGGATGCAGCGCCTCGATCCGCGCCGCCACCGCTTCCCGACGGTCGGCCAGCGGCTTCACGATCAACTGGCACTCGGCGTTCTCCACCAAACGCCCTTCCCACAGATACTGCGTCGCCATCATCGCGGTGACGTTGGCGCTCTTCACAAGCCCCTCTTCAATCAGGGCGCGGCCGATCTGTTTGGCGACCTGCGCGCTCGGACAGTTCGTCACCAGAAACCAGAGTTGTTCCGTCATCCTCGCTCCCCTTTTCGCGCCATCCGCGCCTCGCCTGGCGCCCCGCCTCCGCGCCTAAAGCACGCCATAGCCGCGCGCGGTGGCCAAGCCGCCGAGGCCGAGCAAGACCGCCCCCGCCAGCACAAAGCCCGGAGCGCCTGTCGTCTCCGCGCGGCGCAGCGACCAGAGCCCGATTTGCGGGAACAGCATGCTCAGGCTCACTTTAATAGACAGCGCGACGCCGTAGAGCGTGATGAGCGCCCCCGGCCATCGCCAATCCCAATGGAACGCCAGGATCAGCACCGCCGGCCACAACTCGAACAACGCCGTCCGCCAGAGCACGCCGACCTCGCCTCGCTCCGCCAGCTCCATGAAAAAGCGCCGCCACATCTCCGGCTGCAGAAGATGGCTGAGCCCCATCACCAAAAACGACGGCCCGAGCAGCGCCGCCACGGCGCGCGCCGTCTCCGGCGTCGTCATCATCGCGTGATCTGGCTCCATGCGCCCCTCCCTCCGCCTCGCCGCAGGGGTAAGCGGCTGCGAGACCCTGCAAAATAGCGCGCCTGGCCAGACAAAGATCGACCTCGAGCTCCAAGCAAGCGCGACCGCGCGCCGGCCGGAAGGCCGCGCCGTCGGAGGCGCCGCGCGCCGCGAGACAAAAGAATCCAAAGGCTCTCAACGTATTGGCTGCGCCAAACATCTGCCGCCTGCGATGTTGTATAAGCTTCCGCGTTTCGCCGCGCGAACAGCCTTTGGCGCGCTGTAACAGACACGAACGCCGCGCATCGGCGACCCCTTGGCCCTCTCAACGAGGCGCGCCCCCCTGGCCGATCGAGAGCTGGGCTGGCGCATCCATACCGAGGCCGGCACGCTGTAGAGCGTGCGCGGAGCTTTTGACCCATGTCACGCCGACGGGCCCCCTCGGCGCCAAAGCACAGCTCGACCGCCGGGATCAGAACATAGTGGCGGCCCATGTCGCCGAGCCTCTCGACGCCAATATCGGCCTCACCGAGATCGCCGCCTGCTGGACATGGACATCTTCAGCGTCGGCCGCGCCTTCAAAGCGGCGACAGGCGTGTCCCCGGTGGCGCTCTGTGCTGCGCCGGCGCGTTGAGCAGCCCTGCGGTCACCTGCGCGGCGCCGACTGGCCGTTGGCTGCCGATGCCGATGCCGATGCCGATGCCGATGCCGATGCCGATGCCGCTGGCCCCGCGCGGCCGCGCCGCTTAGACAGAGCCCATGAGCTGGGAAGACGAGATCGAGGAGATCCGCCGCCGGCGCGCCCGGGCCTTGGAGCAGGGCGGCGCGGAGGCGGTGGCGCGGCAGCATGGCAAAGGCCGCCTGAGCCTGCGCGAGCGCATCGAGGCGCTGCTCGACCCGGACAGCTTCGACGAGGTGGGCCCCATCGCCGGCGCCCCGGAGCCCGATGGCGGCTTCACGCCCGCCAATTACGGCCTTGGCTTCGGGCGCATCGCCGGGCGCGAGGTAATTGTCGCGGGCGAGGATTTCACCGTGAAGGGCGGCTCGCCCTCGCCGGCGGGCAATCGCAAGAGCGTCTACGCCGAGAGCCTGGCCGCGGCCTATCGCCTGCCGCTGATCCGCCTCCATGAGGGCGCGGGCGGCAGCGTGGCCAATCGCGGACCGCAGGGCGCGCAAGGCCCCATGGGCGCCCCGGTGTTCGAGCCGTCGCGCTTCCTGCAAGTGGCCGACGCGCTCGACACGGTCCCCGTGGCCTCGGCGGCGCTGGGCGCTGTGGCCGGCATGCCGGCGGCGCGGCTCGTGGCCTCGCATTTCTCCGTCATGGCCGAGGATGTGGCCCAGATCCTGATCGCCGGCCCCGCCGTGGTGGCCCGCGCCATGGGCGAGACCCTCACCAAGGAAGAGCTGGGCGGCGCGGCCGTGCATGGCAAGAACGGCACGGTGGACAACGTGGCCGACGATGAGCGGGAGGCCCTTGGCCAGCTCCGCGCCTTTCTGTCCTACCTGCCTTCGAACGTCTGGGAGACGCCGCCCGTCGCCCCCTGCGACGACCCTAGCGACCGCGCCGAGGAGGCGCTGCTGGCGCTGGTGCCGAAGGACCGTCGCCGGGCGTTCGACATGCGCGCCGGGCTGCGCCTGATCCTCGACAAGGGCAGCTTCTTTGAGATGGGGCGCGGCTTTGGACGCAGCCAGATCACCGGGCTCGCGCGGCTGGCGGGGCGGCCCGTGGGCGTCTGGGCCAATGACGGGCGGCATCTGGCGGGCTCCATGACCGCCGACGGCGCGCAGAAGGCGCGGCGCTTCCTGGAGCTCTGCGACCTCTTCCATCTGCCCGTCGTCAGCTTCATCGACGAGCCCGGCTTCATGATCGGCTCGCAGGCCGAGCGGCAGGCCACCATCCGCCATGGCGCGGCGGCGGTGCTCACGGCGGTGCGCACGCGGGTCCCCTGGGCGAGCGTGATGGTGCGCCGCTCCTTCGGGGTGGCGCAGGCGGCGCATTACGGGCCGGGCGGACCGGGCGCGCTGGTGCTGGCCTGGCCCTCCGCCGAGCAAGGCCCGCTGCCCGTGGAGGGCGGCGTGGCGGTGGCGTTCCACCGGGAGATCGCCGCGGCGCCCGATCCGGAGGCCAAGCGCCGGGAGCTCGAGGAGATGCTGGCGGCCCGGCAGTCGCCCTTCCCGCGGGCGGAGGCGTTCTCCGTGCATGATCTGATCGACCCGAGGGAGACCCGGCCGCGGCTGATCCGCTGGTTGGCGCGGGTGGCGCCGCTGCTGGAGAGCCAACTTGGCCCGAGCCCGAGGGGCTACCGACCTTAGAGAGAGGGGGCGGTGGGGCGCATGCGCGCGCTCCCAGCGCCCGCACCAGACGCGAGGAGACGCGGCCCATGGCGGTGAAAAAAATCAAGCTGGAGACGGGCGGCACCGTCTGGAAGCTGCTGGTGGCGCAAGGCGACGCCGTGACGGAGGGGCAGACCTTGTTCATCATGGAGGTGATGAAAATGGAGGTCCCCTACGACGCCCCCGCCGCCGGCGAAGTCTCCGCCCTCCACATCGCCGAGGGCGACGTCCTCCACGAAGACGCCCTGGCCCTAGAGCTGACCCTCAGCTGAACCGCCCCTCCGCAGCGCCGTCACTCGCAGCGCCCTCACCCCACACGCGGCGCCCAGCGCGCCCATCCCCGCACCCCCAAGCACCCCGCACACATCAATACCCCTTGAACCCCCCCGCCCGACCCCATATTGAAGCCTCTCCGCGACGCGCCCTTCGTCTAGCGGTCTAGGACGCCGCCCTTTCACGGCGGAAACACGGGTTCGAGTCCCGTAGGGCGTGCCAAATATTGCGAATTATTGGTTTTGTTGGTAATTGCTTTGAAGGCTTCTCACCTTTCCTACTCAAAGCATTGCGATACCCGTGAAAAAATGCCGAATATTAAGTTGATGTAAGATCTGCATCTTCTTTGACGTTTTGCAGCATGCTCAGTTCACGGCCGATGCTCGCTCATGCAGGAATGAAATGCCCGCCACCCAAGGGCTACAGCGATAGTTCTAGTGAATGATCGAAGACAGACCAGCGCACTTGTTAGCGGATCCGAGCTACTCGACAATTCCGCCACTGCCATACAAGGTCGATCTTGGGTCGATGCCAAAATTGGTGCGAAAATCACTAGAGGCTTTGGGCGGGATACAGCCCATTACAGCTGCGATGGCTGAGGCCTGCGGCGGGACCGTCTTCG
>JBCCTM010000167.1:0-7492 GCA_039198535.1 Pseudomonadota bacterium | reverse complement strand
GGGCGGGCGGGTGGGGAGGCGGTGGAGCGGCGGTGAAAGCGGGCCCGAGCGCCCGGCTCACCGCTGTTTCGGCGGCATCAGATCGGTGATCGTCCCCGTGAACATCTCCGTGGCCATGGCCACCGTCTCCGACAAGGTCGGATGCGGATGCACCGTCAGCTCGATGTCGCTCGCTTCCGCGCCCATTTCGATGGCCAGGGCCGCCTCCGCGATCAGATCGCCGGCGCTGGGGCCCACAATCCCGCAGCCGAGAATCCGCTTGGTCTCGGGGTCGAAGATCACCTTGGTCACACCCTCATCGCGGTCATTGGCGAGGCTTCGCCCCGACGCCGCCCAAGGGAACACGCCCTTGCCGATCTTCACATCCCGCGCCTTCGCCTCCGTCTCCGTGAGGCCCACCCAGGCGACTTCAGGATCGGTATAGGCCACCGATGGGATCACCTTGGCGTCAAAGGCCGCCTTGTGGCCGGCCGCCACTTCCGCGGCCGTCTTGCCTTCATGCACCGCCTTATGCGCCAACATCGGTTGGCCGATGATGTCGCCGATGGCGAAGATATGGGGAACATTGGTCCGCATCTGACGGTCCACGGCGATATAGCCCCGCTCGGTCACCGCAACGCCCGCCGCCTCAACACCGATGGCCGCGCCATTGGGGACGCGCCCGACCGAGACGAGCACGCGATCATAGGTGTCGCTCCAGCGCGCGCCATCCGGCCCCTCAAAGGTGACCTCGATCCCCTCCTCCTTGGCCTCAGCCGCGACGACTTTGGTCCTCAGCAGCACCGCCTCGTATTTGGGCGTGTTCCGCTTGCTCCAGGGGCGCACCAGATCAGGATCGGCGCCGGCCATTAGGCCATCCAGCAATTCGACCACTGTGATCTTTGAGCCAAGCGCTTGATAGACCGTGGCCATCTCGAGCCCAATGACGCCGCCGCCGATCACCAGCAGTCGCTTCGGCGTGTCCCGCAGCTCCAGCGCGCCGGTGCTGTCCATCACCCGCGGATCGTCCCAAGGGAGGAAAGGCAGGCGCACGGGCTCGGATCCCGCCGCGATCACGCATTTCTCGAACGTCACCGTCTTGGCGCCCTCAGCGCCGTCGACGGAAATCATGTTGGGCCCTTCAAAGCGGCCAACGCCCTCCACAACGGTCACTTTTCGGCCCTTGGCCAGACCGTCTAGCCCGCCGGTCAGCTTGCCGACGACACCGTCTTTCCAGCGTCGGAGCTGGTCGAGGTCGATCTCCGGCTTGCCGAAGCGGACGCCGTGCTCGCCCATCTCCTCCGCCTCCGCGATCACCTTCGCGGCGTGCAGCAGGGCCTTCGAGGGGATGCAGCCCACATTCAAGCACACGCCGCCGAGCGTCGGCCACCGCTCGATCAACACCGTCTTCAGACCGAGATCAGCGGCGCGGAAGGCGGCGGAATAGCCGCCGGGGCCCGCGCCGAGCACCACCAATTCCGCATGGAGGTCGCCCGTCGCTTTCGCCCCGCCGGCGGACGAACTCCCGGCCGGGACCGTGGGCGCGGCGGCGGCGGGCCGATCCGCGCTGGCCGCCGTCTCCAGCGTGAGAACCGTGGAGCCTTCGCTGACCCGGTCGCCCTCGGCCACCGCCAACGCCACCACCACGCCGGGTTCCGGGGCCGGCACATCCATGGCGGCCTTATCGCTTTCCAGGGTGATCAAAGGATCCTCCGCGGAAATCGTGTCGCCTGGCTTCACATGCACTTCGATGATCGGCACATCCGTGAAGTCGCCGATATCCGGCACGCTGACTTCAATTTTCGCCATGGGGGCGACCTTTCTCGGCTGACGAAGGGGGCGGGGGCGGAGAGGGGGACCAGACGTCTCGAAGGGCGGCGGCGCGCCGGCCGCTAGAGCAACAGGCGCCGCACATCGCCAAGCAGCGTCTTCAACGTCGCGCAGAAGCGCGCCGCCAAGGCGCCGTCGATGGCTCGGTGGTCATAGGAGAGCGACAGCGGCAACATGTTGCGGGGCGCGAATTGCGAGCCGTCCCATACCGGCGCCATTTTCGAACGCGTCACCCCCAGGATCGCCACCTCCGGCGCGTTGACGATCGGCGTGAACCCGACGCCGCCGATGCCGCCCAGCGAGCTGATGGTGAAGCTGGCCCCCGACATCTCTTTCGGCGAGAGTTTGCCGTCCCGCGCTTTTTGCGAGAGCGCCCCGATCTCCTTGGAAAGTTCGATGACGCCCTTGGCGTTTGCGTTGTGGATCACTGGCACCACCAGCCCCTGGGGCGTATCGGCGGCGAAGCCGATGTTGAAATAGTGTTTGCGGATCAGCGCGGCGCCGTCTGGCGAGATGGAGCTGTTCAGCTCCCAATGCTGATCCAACGCCGCGCAGCAGGCTTTCACCATGAAGGACAACAACGTCACCCGATATCCTTGCGGTTTGGCCTCCTGGTCCAGCGCCTTGCGGAACAGGTCGAGCTCGGTGATGTCCGCCTCTTCTTGATGGGTGACATGGGGAATGTTCAGCCAGGAGCGGTGCAGCGCCGGGCCGGAGATCTTTTTGATCCGCGCCATGGGCACGGTCTCGATCTCACCGAACTTTGTGAAATCGACAGCTGGGATCGGCGGGATGCCGGCCCCGCCCGATGGCGCGGAGAGGCCGCCGCCGAGCGCGCGCTTCACGTCTTCTTTCGTGATGCGGCCTTTATCGCCGCTGCCCTGCACGGCGCGGAGATCCACCTCCAGCTCCCGCGCCAGGCGGCGCACGGAGGGGCTCGCATGCACATCGCCGAAATCAGCCGCCAGCGGCGAAGGCAGACCGCCGCGGAGCGCCCCGTTGACCTGTTGCGCCGTATTCCGCAGCGCGCTCTCCGCCGGCGCCGGGTCGCTTTTTGGAGCGCTCGGCGCAGGGCTGGCCGTGTCGCCGGCGGAGGCGCCGTCGGACAGGCTGAGCGTCAGGATCTCCGCGCCCTCGCTCACTGTATCGCCCAGGGAGACGGCGATGGCGGAGACCACGCCGGCGGCCGGCGAGGGCACTTCCATGGTCGCCTTATCGCTCTCGAGCGTCACCAGCGGATCCTCGGCGGCCACCCTGTCGCCCACGGAGACCAAGATTTCGATCACAGGAACTTCGGTGAAATCGCCGATATCGGGCACCGCCACCGCCAAGGAGGCCTGCGCGCCGCCGGCCGCTTCACGCGCCGCCGCGTCTCCGTTCTCAGCGGTCTTCGTCTCAATCACCAAAATCGCCGCTCCCTCACTGACCCTGTCGCCCAGCGACACGCGAAGCTCCCGCACGACGCCATTGGCCGGCGAAGGCACTTCCATGGTGGCTTTGTCGCTCTCCAAAGTGATCAATGGATCTTCTTCAGAGACCTTGTCGCCGACCCCGACCAACAACTCGATCACAGGGACATCGGTAAAATCACCAATATCCGGCACAATGACTTCAATCGTACTAGCCATATCCGTCGGTCCTAATGGGCGTTACTTTTCTACTCAGCTCCGCGCTGGATTGGGCTTCTCCGGATCGATCCGGTACCGCTCGATGGCCTCTTGAACCGCCGCCGAGGGGGCCTTGTTGCTATCGGCAAGCGCTTTCAGGGCCGCCACCGCGACAAACCGGCGGTCCACCTCGAAATGCGACCGAAGCTTCTTGCGGTAGTCCGAGCGGCCGAAGCCGTCCGTCCCCAGCACGCGGTACAGGTTCGGCACGTAAGGTCGGATCTGATCGGCGAAGAGCTTCATGTAGTCGCTGGTGGCGATCACTGGACCGTCGCCCAGCGCGCTGATCCGCTCTGTGACATAGGGCGTGCGCTGCGGCTCCAACGGGTGGAGCATGTTCCAGCGCTCCACATCCATCGCCTCGCGGCGCAGTTCGGTGAAGCTCGTGACGCTCCAAACATCCGCTTGCAGCCCGAAATCGCGCTCCAGCATTTCGGCCGCCGCCAGCGCCTCATTCAGCATCGCGCCCGAGCCCATCAGCTGCACCTGCGCGCCGGTGGTCTTCTGAGACGGCCGGACGAGATACATGCCCTTCACAATCCCTTCTTCCGCGCCCTCAGGCATGGCGGGATGTCGGTAATTCTCGTTCAGCGTGGTGATGTAATAAAAGACGTCCTCCTGCTCCTGCACCATGCGGCGCAGCCCGTCTTGAATGATCACCGCCACCTCATAGGCGAAGGCCGGATCATAGGAGACGCAGTTGGGGATGGTCGCTGAGATCAGGTGCGAATGCCCGTCCTCATGTTGGAGGCCCTCGCCGTTCAACGTGGTTCGCCCCGAGGTGCCGCCGATGAGAAAGCCGCGGGCCCGCAGGTCGCCCGCCGCCCAGGCGAGATCGCCCGTCCGCTGGAAGCCGAACATAGAATAGTAGATGTAGAACGGGATCATCGGCGTGTCGGACGACGCGTAAGACGTCGCCGCCGCGATCCAAGAGGACATCGCGCCCGCCTCGTTGATGCCCTCTTGGAGCATCTGCCCGCTGGCGCTTTCCTTGTAGTACATCAGCTGGTCGGCGTCCTGCGGCGTGTAGAGCTGGCCCACCTGGCTGAAGATGCCGTATTGGCGGAACATGCCCTCCATGCCGAAGGTGCGGCTTTCATCGGGCACGATTGGGACCACACGCTTGCCGATCACCTTGTCCCGCAGCAGCGTGTTGAGGATCCGGACGAACGCCATCGTCGTGGAGATCTCGCGGTCTCCGCTGGAGGTGAGTTGCCCCCCAAAGGCCGAGAGCTCCGGAACTTTCATGCTCTCGGATTTGCGCCGTCGAGACGGAAGGTATCCACCGAGCGCCTCTCGCCGCGCGCGGTAGTAGCGCATCTCTTCGCTGTCTTCGGCGAAGGTCACATACTCAAGCTTTTCAACTTGTTGGTCAGAAATCGGGATGCGGAAGCGATCGCGGAACGCCTTCAGGTCTTCGACGCCCATTTTCTTTTGTTGGTGCGTGATGTTCTGCGCCTCGCCGGCGGCGCCCATCCCGTAGCCCTTGACGGTTTTGGCCAGGATCACCGTCGGCCGCCCCCGATGGCGCACTGCGGCGTCATAGGCGGCGAACACCTTCCGCGGATCATGGCCGCCCCGGGTGAGCTTCCAGATCTCGTCATCGCTCCAGTCCGCGACCATGGCTGCCGTCTCCGGATATCGGCCGAAGAACTTCTCGCGGATATACGTCCCGTTCTTGGATTTGAAATCCTGGTACTCGCCGTCGACGCATTCTTCCATCAGCTGGCGCAGCCGGCCGCTGACGTCCTTCGCCAGCAGCGCGTCCCAGCCCGTGCCCCAGAGGCATTTGATCACATTCCAACCGGAGCCGCGGAAGTCACCCTCCAGTTCTTGCACGATCTTGCCATTGCCGCGCACTGGACCATCGAGGCGCTGCAAATTGCAGTTGATCACGAACACCAAATTATCGAGCCGCTCGCGGCCGGCCAATGAGATCGCGCCCAGGCTCTCGGGCTCGTCCATCTCGCCGTCGCCCATGAACGCCCAGATTTTCCGGTCCGTCGCCGGCAGGAGGCCGCGGCCCTCCAGATATTTTTGGAAGCGCGCCTGGTAGATCGCCATGAGCGGGCCGAGCCCCATGGACACGGTCGGGAACTGCCAGAAATCGGGCATCAGCCAGGGGTGGGGGTAGGAGCTGAGCCCCTGGCCGTCGACCTCCTGGCGGAAATTATCCATCTGCCCTTGGCTGAGCCGGCCTTCGAGGAAGGCGCGGGCGTAGATCCCCGGGGAGCTATGCCCCTGAATAAACACGAGGTCGCCGCCGCACGGATCCTCCGCGCCGCGCCAGAAATGCATGAAGCCGGTGTCATACAGCGTGGCGGCGGATTGAAAGCTGGCGATGTGCCCGCCGAGCTCGGAGCTTTCTTTATTGGCGCGGAGCACCAGCATCGCCGCGTTCCAGCGGATCGCTGAACGCAGCCGGTGCTCGATCTCCCGGTCGCCGGGATGGTCGGGCTGCTGATCGGGCGGAATGCTATTGAGATAGGCGGTGTTGGAGGTGAACGGCGTGTGGGCGCCGAAGCGACGCGCTTGGGCGACGGTCGCCTCCAGGATCTGGTCCGCCGCGTCCGCGCCTTCGACGGCGATCACGCCGGAGATCGCCTCAACCCATTCGCGGATTTCGGCCGGATCGGCGTTGGCCGGCGTCGCGGGACCTCCCGGGTCCGCGCCGCCACCCAGGCCCTCGCCATGATCCTTCATCGCAGCGCTCCCCTGTTGTCTCGACGCGACCGCCACTGAGCCGATTTTTGATGGGACGGGCGGTCCCTCAAAACGACTTTCGATGGATTGGCGCCCCCCGTCCATGAGCGCAGAGCCGCAGGATTTCCGACGATGACAGATGCTGCGGGCAAGAAATCGAGCCTGGATCGCGGCCCATTACGTAAAGACGGACGCGAATATCGTAGCTATCGCGCCAAAAAGACAATAAAACCCATGTAATGAACGGGTCTAGCCGCCGGGTGTCCGCACCAAAAGCGCCGGCGTCACAGGGTCGCAGGGGCGGGCTTACCGGGCTTCGCTAACCGCGCGCCCGCCTTTCGCCGCGGTCTCGCAGAGATGCATCATGCCGATGTCCCGCTCCGTGGGGGGGTTCACCGCGCACATGACGCGCAGCGCGTCCGGATCGCCTTTGGCGAGCTCCTGCACCTTCAGATAGGCGATGTACTGGTTCCCCACCGTCGCCGCCCAGGACATCGCCATGACAAGAACGGTGGCGGTCAGGATCATGCGCAGACCGCGATTGGTTTGGCTGAGCGCGTGGGGCGGGTGGGCTGCGGCCCATTCGGCGCGCCGCCGCGCCTCCAAGAGGGCCGGATCCTCTCGGGTGGGGTCGCCTCCGGCCCGCCGCATGGGCAAACGCGCCGGCTCAGAGCGCGAGCTCGCATCCACTTCCCATGTCTGCTCATCCGCGAGATCGCGGGCGGCGTCTTGCACGGCGCGGCGCGCGTCGTAACTCGGCCCCGTGCGCCGCGGCGCTTCTTTGATCGGGGTGGGCGCAGCGTTGGATCGCCGGGCTCTAAAGCGCGCCATGGTCAATTCCCCTCATCCCAGCCCATCGGCCTCGGCCGCGTTTTTGGGGCCCCAGCCGCATTTTGGGCGTTCCGTCTCAAGCCGGCGACTGAAGCCGCGATTCGCCCGCCCGGGGCCGAAGCTCAACTCCCCGCGAAGATCGGCGCTCAAACGTTGAAAATATGGCGGGGGCCGCCGAGACGCCGCGCGCTATACCAACAAACATCAGGCATGCAGGCCTCGGGCCGCGAGAATACACGCCAAGGTGCGCCGCCGAGGCGCGTGCTGGCGGGCCAAACCCTCTCGGTTTCACCGTGGGGCGGGGCGGTCTTGAGGGGAAGCGGCGGCGTTATCCCTGGGATCTTCCCGATAAATCGAAATGCATCAAACTGCGACGTCAAGCGCGCTGGACAGTCGCTTCGCTGCAGCGCACATCCCTGACAGTTTCACTTGAGAATTCTCAGCCAGGCGTCGACGGGTGGTGCGTCGACGGAGCGAACGAG
>JBCCTM010000166.1:0-7589 GCA_039198535.1 Pseudomonadota bacterium | reverse complement strand
CTCAAAACCGAAAGCGGCGTCCACCGCCTCGTGCGGATCTCGCCCTATGACAGCCAGGCCCGGCGGCACACCTCCTTCAGCTCGGTTTGGGTCTACCCGGTGATCGATGACAACATCGAGATCGAGATCCAAGACAAAGACATCCGCATCGACACCTACCGCTCCTCAGGCGCCGGCGGACAGCATGTGAACACCACCGACAGCGCCGTGCGGATCACCCATATGCCCACGGGCATCGTCGTGACGTCGTCGGAAAAGTCCCAACACCAGAACCGCGACATCGCCATGAAGGCGCTGCGGGCGCGGCTCTATGATCTGGAGCTGAAGAAGCGGGAGGACGCCGCGCAATCCGAGCATGACGCGAAGTCAGAGATCGGCTGGGGTCACCAGATCCGCTCCTACGTTTTGCAGCCCTATCAGATGGTGAAGGATCTCCGCACCAATGTGGAGACGTCCGACACGGGCGGGGTCCTCGATGGCGATCTCGACGACTTCATGGCGGCGGCGCTCGCCCAGCAAGTGGGCGCGCGACGGGATAGCGGGGCCGGATAGGGCGAACGCTCAGGCTGTCGCTGGCGCAGAACGTCGTCGATGAACCGCCGACACGGTCGCGGTCAGGCGCTGGGGGCCCAGTGGTCTGCGGGCTGATCGAGACGGGTCTCCTAGCTCCGTCTCCAGGCGTCGCTCAAGAACGCCGCCGGAACCTCTTGGTGGTTTGGATCATCAAAGCCCAGCGCTTCTAGCGCATCGAACCAGGCGTCGCGTCGGCTCGCGGGCAGCGGAGCCCCACACCACGGGCAGTGGGAGATGAGCACATATTGCGCGCCCGTCCCGCGCAGGATCACGCCGAACTCATCAAACACGCCGTTATAGACCAACACCGCGTTGGGGTTGTCGAAGGGCGTCTCGTAGGCGCCGTCGTCGCACTCAAGCGCCGCCCGCAACGCGTCGCAGCACAAGCCGCTCGGGTCCGGATGGGGGCGCCAGGGCGCATCGAACGGCATCCAAAGCACCACATCGCCGGGCTGGCTCATGGTCTTACGCTCATCATACGGGCGGCGCTCACTCGCCTGCGGTCGGCGGCGTCAGCGCGCCGGCTGCGGCGGGCGAGGTGAGGGTTGTGTCGGCGATGTCAGCCTGTGCGGCCATGCGCATGGCGGCGGCGAGATCTTCCACCGAATGGCGGAGAGGATGGGCCTGCGCGGCGCGCCGCGCGGCCTCGCGGGCCCCGCTGTCCGGATCTCCGCCCGAGGCGCAGCAGGATGTGATCGCCGCGGCCCATTCAACCGCCGCGGCTGGCCCGGCGCCGCCGTTGACGATCGAGATGTGGGGTCCTTGCCCCACGCCCAGGAGCTCCGCGTCCCCGTTGATCGCTGTTGGCGCGCCTGAGGCCAGCATCTCGAGCGCCGACGCCCTCGCTTCCGGACCGTCGCCCAGCACCATCGCCGCGTCTGCAGCGCGTCGGATCGCCGCCGCCGCGGCGTCGCTCGGACCGTCAAGAAATCCAATCCGATCGCCAAGGCCGCGCCGCGTCGCCTCCCGCTGAAGGTCGTCCTCCGCCGCGCCGGCGCTGAGGATCCGCAAACACGGACCGTGATCCGCCGCGCTCGCCAACGCGCCGAGGGCGACGCGGCCGCTCTGCACAGGGTCAGCGCCCAAAGTCGCGACGATCATCGGACGATCGGGCGGCGCGCCGAATTGCTGCTTGAGCGCCGCGCGCCCGGCCGCGTCATGCTCCGGGCGATAGCGTTCTAAATCGACGCCGGGTCGCATCTTGGCGATCCGCGCTTTGTCGCCCGCCAGCTCCCGGATCGCCGCTTCTTGCCGTTCGCCTTGCACGAGGGTCAGCGCCGCATCTTCAAGGACGCTGAGCAGAGGCGCGCGCGCCGCCTCAGACAGCCGGCCAGCGCTGGCGTAGGCGGTCGCCATGAAGGGCGCGCCGAGGCTTCGGCTGAGCGAGCGCGCGGTCCAACCGTCGAGGCCCACGCCATGGGCGTCGATGAGATCGAACGGCCCGAACCGGTCCCATAATTTGCGCACTTGGCGCGCCACCGCATTTCGGTAGAGCCGGCGGCTCAGCACATGTCCCACGCCGCCGAGCCCATCGAAGCTGCGGGTCCTCTCCATCGCCGCGCCCGCGTCCCAATAATGGGGATGATGCACCACGATGGAGGCGCGCTTTTCCATCTCTGGGACCGCCGAGGCGCTCTGCCCAGGCGCAAACACTTGCAGCCGAACGCCGCGGGCCCGCTCCTGATTGGTGGGGATCGCCGCGACCACGCGCACATGGGTGTCGCCCAGATCATGCAGCAGCCGGAGCCGCCGTTCGGTCAAGGAGCCTTGCTGGGGCGAGAGCACGTTGGGCCACAGCTTTACGACCGAGAGCACCTTCAGGCGCACGCGTCCGCCGGCGGCGCCGCCGGCGCCGTTTTGCTCGTCGCTGTCGAATTCAGTTCTCATGATTCCAACCAGACCTCGCTGCGCCACACTTCTACGGCGGTTGCGTGGCTAAGCGCAACTCATCACCGAGGCTCGCCGAGGATGGGGATCGCGCCTATGTCTTTTGATCACGCGCCAATGGAGTAGGAGCCTGCGGATTGTCTTCCAATACGAGCGTAATGAGCGCGCCTTTCGCCGGATCGACGGCGGCTGCGGGAGAGCGCTTTGAGGCCCGCATCGTCGCCGCCCCTCGGCCCGCAAATAGAGCGGTCGCCGCGGAAATGGCCCGGCTGATCGCGCCCGGCTTGGGCGTCGACCCAGCGAAGGGAGATGACGGCGATACCGTTGATCCGCGTGTCGCGCTTGCGGCCGGGGCGGGGGGCGGCGCGCCGTTCCTGGCGCGGTTGCTGCGGCGGGAAGCGGATTGGGTGGCCGATCCCGGGCCCTCGGGGCCATGGGCCGCCGCGCCGGACGCGACGCTGGAGGGTCTACGGCAGGCGTGCGCCGACGCCGTTCGTGATGAGCGCAGCGACGCGGAGGCCATGGCCGGGCTCCGCGCCGCGCGGCGCCGGGCGGCGCTTTTCATCGCTTTGGCGGATCTGGGCGGCGTGTGGCGGCTTGACCAGGTCGCCGCCGCATTAACCCGCTTCGCCGAGGCGGCGCTCCAGGCGGCGCTGGCTCGCCTTCTTCGGGCGGAAGCGGCGGCCGGGGCGATCCCCGGTCTCGACCCAGAGCGCTCCGGCGTGTTCGCCTTGGCCATGGGAAAGATGGGCGCCTGTGAGCTCAACTACTCCTCGGATATCGACATCATCTTGCTGTTCGATCCGGCGCGGCTGCCGCCGGCCTCGCGCGCCGCGGCGCAAGAGCGTTTTCCGCGGCTGGCGCGGGGCCTCACGCGTCTGCTCGCCCAGATCGACGCCGATGGCTATGTGGCCCGCGTCGATCTCCGTTTGCGTCCCGATCCAGGCTCCACCGCGCCGGTGCTCTCCACCGAAAGCGCGCTCCGCTACTATCAGACCCATGGCCGCGCTTGGGAGCGCGCCGCCCATGTCAAAGCGCGGCCCGCCGCGGGCGATCTCGCGGCCGGCGACGCGTATTTGGCCGAGCTTGAGCCGTTCATCTGGCGGCGTCGGGTCGACTTCGCGGCCATGGAGGATGCGGGCGAGATGCTGGCCAAGATCCGCGCCCACGCCGGGAGCGACGCCGCGTTCGCCGGGCGCGATCTCAAGCTCGACCCGGGCGGCGTTCGAGAGATCGAGTTTCTGGCGCAGACCTATCAGTTGATCCATGGCGGGCGGGAGGAGGCGCTCCGTGCGCCGGGGACGCGCCAAGCATTGGCCGCGTTGGCGGAGGCGGGGCGGATGGAGCCTGACACGGCCCGAGCGCTTGACGGGGCCTATGAGGCGCTCCGGAACCTTGAGCACCGCATTCAAATGATCGAGGACCAACAGACCCACCGCGTACCCCGCGACGGGGACGGCCTGGCGCGTTTGGCGGGGCTCTCAGGCCAGTCCCCGGACGCCGCCGGCGCCGCGGCGCTGGAGCGCGCCTTCGAGGGCGTCTTTCGCACCGTGCGCGCCGCCGCGAGCCCCCGCTTTGATCAGGCGGGCGAGGACGCGCCTGGTGCTGCGGCGCGGGATGAAATGGAGGCGCTGCGCAGCGGCGTGGCCTGCTTCAGCGATGCAGAACGGGCGCTCGCGGTGGCGCGGCCCTGGTTTGAGGGCGATGTCCGTGCGTTGCGTCATCCGCGCGCGCGGGCTCGCCTGCGGCGGCTGGCCCCTGAGCTGTTGGCCAGGCTCGGCGCGGCGGATGATCCCCAGGCCGCGCTCACGCATTTCGACCGCTTTCTGCGCAGCTTGCCGGACGGCGTGCGCGTCCTTTCCCTGTTGGAGGCGGACGCGGCGGCCTTAAGGCTTGTGGTGGAGATTTGCGCGGCCGCGCCCCGCCTCGCGCAGGAACTCGCCCGTCGCGCCCAGCTGTTGGACGCGGCGTTGGATAAAGACTTCTTTGACGCCCCGCCGGCGCTGGCGGAATGGCGCGCGCAAATCGACGCGTTGCTGTCTGCGCAATCGGATGAGGAGCGCATGCTGGACGCCGCCAGGCGCTGGGGCGCGGAGCAGCGGTTCCAAATCAGCGCCGGCCTCGTCCAAGGCCGCATCAGCACAGCGGAGGCCATGCGCGACTACACGGATGTGGCTGAGGCGGCGATCGGCGCGCTCTGGGCGGAGGTCGCCGCCCGGCACGCCGCGCGTCACGGGCCAGCTCCCGGCGCCGGGGCGACGGTCCTCGCGCTCGGCCGCATGGGCTCGCGGGAGATGACGGCCGGCTCGGATGTCGATCTGATCGTGGTCTATGACGCGGCTCCGGACGCAGTCTCCACGGGCGCGCGGCCGCTGCCTGCGCCGCAATACTACGCGCGCCTGACCCAGGCTTTGACGCGTGCGCTCAGCGCGCCGACGGCCGAGGGCGCGCTTTATGAAGTGGACATGCGGCTGCGCCCATCGGGCCGCGCCGGCCCCTTGGCGACCTCCCTATCCGCCTTCGCGCGGTATCAACAGGAAGAGGCCTGGACATGGGAGCACATGGCTTTGACCCGGGCCCGCGCGGTGGCCGGCGCGCCTGACGTTGGCGAGGCCGCCCTGGCGGCGGCGGTGACGGCGATGGGACGCGCGCGCAACACGCCGCCGCAGATCTTCGCGGACGCGGCCGCCATGCGCGCCAAATTCGACGCCGCCAACCCGAAAGTCCTGGACGATCCTTGGGCCTTCAAAGCCACGCGCGGCGGGCTGATCGATCTCGAGTACATCGCGCAGACGGGTCTCTTGGCCGCGGGCGTCGTGGAAACCGGACTGGCGCCGCCCGAAGGCTTCGCCGTGATGCGGGCGGCGGGCGCCTTGGAGCCGGCGGAGGCCGACTCCTTGACCGACGCCTATCGCCTCATGGCGTCGCTCCTCACCCTGACGCGCATGGCCGTCGATGGCGCGTTCCGACCAGAGACGGCGGGCCGCGCCTTAGCCGGGTTGATCAGTGAAAACTGTGAGATCGCCGACCTCGCCACGCTTGAGAGCCGATTGCGGGAGATCCAAGCGATGGTGCGCGCCACATTGGTGGCGCGGCTCGGCCCCGTGTAGACGCCCTAAGGCTCTTCTTTTGCGGCGTCTGCCGACGCGCCCGTGTCCGCGGTGGACGCGGGCCCCATGTGACGCGCGCCCCGCGCGGCGGCGAGGGCGATTTGGCGCCGCCGTTCTTGCCGCGCGGCTCGTTGCGCGGGGCTGGTGCGCGCCGCGCAATGGGCGCACTGCACGCCTTCCAGATGTCCGGGCGCGCCCGCCCCTTCGGGCTCCAGCGCGCGTCGACAGCCGCGGCAGAGCACATGTCCGGTTGGCCGGAGGCCATGCCCGAGCGCCACCCGTTCGTCGAAGACAAAACAGCCGCCTTTCCAAAGGCTGCTCTCGGGAGGCGTCTCGGCGAGATAGGCCAGGATCCCGCCGCGCAACTGCAAGACCTCGAGGTCGGGATTGAGGCGACGCAGATGGGCCGCGGCCTTCTCGCAGCGGATGCCGCCGGTGCAATACATGGCCAGGCGCGTGGCCCCGCGCAGCTCTGGAGCGGCCGCGGCCCAGGCGGGGAAGTCGCGGAAGCGTTCGGCCCGCGGATCAATCGCGCCGGCGAAGCCGCCGATCGCCGTCTCATACGCGTTGCGCACGTCGATCACAGGAACCGTTGGATCTTGTAGAACCGCGTTCCAATCCGCGGCGGAGACGCGTCCCCGTTCGTCCTCTGCGTCGGATTTCCGCATCTCGGCGCCGTCCAAGGCGAGGAGGCCTGGGGCTCCCATTGAGACGATTTCCCGCTTGAGCCGCACCCGCAGTTTGCGAAAGGGGGCGATCTCCGCCCAGCTCTCTCGCCACGTCAGGTTTTCAAGGCCCGGTATGGCGCGCAGCCTCTCCAACATGCCGTGGACCGCTTCCGCACGGCCGGCCAGCGCGCCGTTCACGCCTTCCTCGGCCAGGAGGATCATCCCCGTCAGCCCGTCCGTCCGCCCCGCTTCCGTCAGCGGGCCGATGAGGGCCGCGACATCATCGAGGTTGGAAAACCGGTAAAACGAAGCGACGAGCAGCATGGGCGTTAGGAACCGAAGCCGTCGGCCGTCGTCAATAGGCGGCGCGTTTCTCGGCCAGCGGCGGCGGGGCGGGGGCGGCGGCGTCGGGGGTGGGAGAGACAGATGCGAGCGCAAATGCGCGGGGCCGCGTTGATGCTGGGCGCCGCCACGGTCTTCGCCGCGCAGGACGGCGTCTCCAAGCATTTGGCCGAGCTCTATCCGCCGGCCATGATTGTGATGATCCGCTACTGGGTGTTCGCGGCTTTCGTGGTGACGCTCTCGACCCGCCGCCCAGGCGGCGTTCGGGCCGCCGCGCAGAGCCAGTCGCCGGTGCTGCAGATCACCCGCGGCGTGCTCCTGGCCGGGCAGATTATGCTGGTGATCTGGGTGTTTGCGGAGCTCGGTTTGGCCGCGACCCACGCGATTGTGGCGGTCTACCCGCTCATGATCGCCGCCCTGGGCGCGTTCGTGTTGGGAGAACGGCTGGACCGCGGCCGTTGGGCCGCCATCGGCGTCGGCTTCCTCGGCGTGTTGATCATCCTGCGCCCCGGCGTTCAGGCGATCGACCCATGGGCGCTCGTCGCGCTGGCCTGCGCGGCCATGTTCGCGGTGTATGGGGTGATGACGCGGGTGGTGGGCCAAGTGGACGGCGCGGCCACGAGCTTTTTCTACACCGGCGTCGCCGGCGCTGCGGGGGCGAGCCTCGTGGGCCCGTTCTTCCTCGCTCCCATGGCCCCGGCCGATTGGCCCTGGATGGCCGCGCTCTGCGCCAGCGGCGTGCTGGGTCACTTTCTGCTCATCAAGGCCTATGAGGCGGCGGAGGCGGCGCGCCTGCAGCCTTACGCCTATTGGCAATTGGCGCTCGTCACGGCGATCGGCGTTGTGATCTTCGATGAGCCGTTGACGCCCTGGCTGTTGATCGGCGGCGGACTGATCGTCGCGGCGGGCTTGGTTACGGCCGCACGGGACCAGCGCGACGGCGCGGCCCCATCGAAACTTCCGCCCGCCGGGGCGTCAGCGCCGGGCCGCGAGGGCCACGGCCGCGCCG
>JBCCTM010000165.1:0-7624 GCA_039198535.1 Pseudomonadota bacterium | reverse complement strand
TTCCCGTGGATTACGCCATGGTGTTCGACACCGACCGCGCCTGCGCCGCCATCCAAGAGGCGATCGCCAGCGGCGCGTAAAGCGCGGAGTGGGCGTAGCGTGGAGAACGGGGGTACGCCGCTCGGGGCCATTGAGGCCCCCACGCGGCGTTCGCGATGGGGCCAGAGCGCGGGCGCATGGCGGCGAGGGGCGCGCCTGGTGGGACCGCGCTCTGGCCCCATCGCGAACGCCGCGTGGGGGCCTCAATGGCCCCAAGCGGCGTACCCCCGTCCTCCACGGCACGCTCACTCCGCGCTTTACGCGCCGCTGGCGATCGCCTCTTGGATGGCGGCGCAGGCGCGGTCGGTGTCGAACACCATGGCGTAATCCACGGGAAAAGGTTGGCCGGAGAGTTTCACGATCACCACCTGAGACCGGGGCTCGGCGTAGATGAGTTGGCCGTGGATGCCGATCGCGTGGAAAGCCGGCGCAACCGCCTCAGCACCGGGCGCTCCGCCGGCGATCCCGCCCGAGACCCAGATCTGATTGCGGTAATGCCAGTTCGGCAGCGCCGGGCCATATTCGCCCGCGGCGAAATCCGCCTTCGAGGTCTCGCCGCCCGCCAGCGTGTCCTCCATCCAAGCGCGGGGGACCACCTGCGCGCCGTCCACCGCGCCCAAGCCCGCCATCAGCCGGCCGATCTGCGCCAGATCCCGCGCGCAAGCGTTCAGCCCGGCGCCCACATAGGGAAAACGCGCCGCATCCACCACGATCGCCCCGTCATGGCGCATGGGCAGCCGCGCCCAGATCCGCGACGTCAACGCGTCCTGCAAAGGCTCCTTCAGCGCCCGCTCCAGGGCCATGCCCAACACATTGGTGCAGAGCGTCTTATAGGCGAAACGCGCGCCGTCCTCGGCGTCTTTAGCCGATCGCGCCGCGGCGTACTCGATCAGCGTCCGCTCCGCCATCGACCCGCGGAGGGCCGGTCGCCAGCCCACCAACGCGGCCTCGCGCCAAAAATCCGCGCCGCGGTCATTGTAATCTTCGCCGTAGACCACGCCCGCCGTCATATCGAGCACATGGCGGACCGTGACACCCGCCCAAGCGAGGCTCGCCGCGAGTTCCGGCACGATGTCGGCCACCAAATCCTGCGGCGAAAGCGCGCCCTCGTCGACGGCGACGCCCGCCAGCAAACCCGTCACCGTTTTGGTGACCGAGTTCACCAGATGCGGGCTCTCGGCGGACATCTCGGGCCCATAGCTCTCATGCCGGATCGCGTCGCCCTGGAGCACCAGGAACGCATCCGTATAGCTTTCCGCCAGCGCCGCCGCCGCGGATTTGGTCTCGCCGCCGAAGGCGGTGAAGCGGATCGCTTCGAGATCGAGTTGAGCGCCGTCTCCGAGGGGCGCGGGCGGCCGGTCAGGATCTCGGGCCAACCGCGCCGTCGGGAACAGCTCTTGGACCTTGCGGACCCCTTCGCGGTTATGGGGGGGATATCCCCAGTTACGCGCGTCCATCATGCCGGCGCCAGCGCGCCATCGGCCACCGCCTCCCCTGTCTTCGCGGCGTCCCCCTCCAGAAGAGCCAGCACCTCGGAGGCGGCCCGCTCGCCTGATTCGATCGCGCCGTCCACATAGCCGGACCACGCCACCGCAGTCTCCGTGCCGGCCCAATGCAGGCGTCCCACCGGCTCGCGGAGGGCTGGGCCGAAATTGGTCATGGTCCCCGGCCCCATATAGGCCCCGTAGCACCCCTCCGAGTACCGCTCCGCCGTCCAGTCTTTCTGAGCGAAATCAATGGGCGATCGCGCCTGTTCGCCCAGATGCGTCGCAAGCTCGTCGAGCACGATCTCCCGCCGCTTCTCCGCAGAGAGCGCAGCCCCGCGCGTGGCGCTGTCGGCGTCGAAGAACCCCGCCAGCACGCCGAGGCCCGACCCCGGCGGCGTCACGTCCAGAAACGGCGTCGCCTCGGCGCCATGCGCCAGGATCAGGCCGTTCAAGCCCGCCTCCCTCCAGAACGGGCGGTCATAGGCCACCCAAACTTTTATGCAGCTGCCCATGGGCTGGCGCCGCAGCAGGCCGCGCTTGGCGTGGGGCAAATCCGGCTCAAAGCGAAGGCTCGCGGTCAGCCCGGGCGGGGTGGCGAGGATGCAGCGCTCGGCTTGGATCTCCCGCTCGCCGCCGCCTTGTTCAAAGCGCGCGAACACGCCGTCAGGCCTCTGCGTCACGCCCAGCACGGGGCTCTCCAGACGCAACGCGTTCCCCAGGCCGTCACCGAGCCGCGCCGCCAATTGGTGCAGCCCGCCTTCAAACAGGAAGTTCTGCGCCCCGCCATCGGAGGCGGACAGCAACACGTCGATCCCGCCGGCTGAGACCAGATAAAACAGGAAGAACAGCATCGAGAGCTCTTCGGCTTCGGCGCAGAACAGCGACTGGCAGGCGGCCTCCACCAGCCCGCGCACGGCCGGCGTCGCGCCTTCGCGCTCGAGCCACATGGCCACCGTCTGCCGATCCAACTCCCGCGCCCGCGGATGGGTCCAAGGCGCGGCCGGGTCGAGATCCGCCCCGAGCGTCTCGAAGGCGAGGGCGACATGGGCGAGGCTTTCCTGCTCCGCCTCCGGGATCCCGGCCGCGAAATCTTCGCCGGGGATCCTCGCGGCGGGGCGCCCATCGCCGAAGGCTGCGACCGCATCGCCTTCGATCCAGTTCTTATAGGTGCGCATCTGGTGGCGCTCGGCCAGCGCGGCGAGCCGCGTTTGGGTCGGCCCGAGCCACATGCCGCCGAGATCAATGGTGAGCCCGGCGAGCGTGCCGGGCGCGGTTCGGCCGCCCACCCGGTCCCGCGCCTCCAGCACGGCCACGGACCGCCCCGCGGCCTGCAACGCCGTCGCCGCGGTCAGCCCCGCGAACCCCGCGCCGATCACGACGCAATCCACCTTCTCCACCATCGCGCATCTCCATGTCGGCGGTAGCCTTCCGCCCGTTTTCGTCCGGTCCCCTGCAAATTTCCGTACGCGTACGGAATTGTCAAGCGCCCGCGTTTTCCCTGGTGGCGCGACCAATTCGACCGAGAAGGGCGCACAGGAAGCCAAACGCAAGAGGCGCTCACAATGCCGGTGGAGATCGATCCGCCGGATCGGCCTCTGGGAAAAAATTGCGCCTCCCGGCGCCGCACGACAGGAGGCCGAGCGGATCGCCCATGGGATCGCCCGGTTCCCGCCAGATGGCCATGCGCGACGATCGCCGCTCCATCATCGGGAGCCGAGGCTTGCCCATCCGCGAGGGCATGAAGCTCGAATGGGCCAACGGCATGGAGCCGATCCGGCGCGAAGGCCGTCGCCGGCGCGGGCCGCTTCCGCGACGGGTCCGGCCGCCATGGCGACTTCAAGAAGATCTGAGCGAGGCGGCGCCCTCCTTCGGCGCCGGCCCGTTCAACCGGTCAGCCGCGCCAACATCTCGTCGAGCATCTCGTCAAAGGCGCGCCAAGGATATTCGCTAATCGTGATGTGGATCAGCAGCAGCCCGGTAATCGAGGCCAGCGCCGTCTGCAGCTGCAATTCCAGCGCTTTGGCCTCTGGGCTGTCGGGCGCGGCGTCGCCGAGGCCCCCGGCGGCGCTGAAGCGCTCATAGATCCGGGCGGTGTCGACGTAAAAGCTGTCTTGTCCCGATTCGAGGCGGTCCTCCACCAGAAAGACCAGCCGGAACTTATCCGCATTCGCCCACCAGAACTGCGCATAGGCGCGTAGGAACGCCCGCCGCCGCGCCACCGCTTCTGCGCCCGCAGGGGCGTCGCGCGCCGCCTGCTCCACCGCCGCGGCGCTGACCTCAAACATCTCATCGAGGATGTCGCCCCACAGCACCCGGAGCAGCGCCTGCTTGCTCTCGAAATAGGTGTAGAAACTCATGGTCGCGCCGCCGGCTTCGCCCATGATCCGACGGATTGAGACGGCGGGGTAGCCATCGGCGGTGAACAGCCGGCGCGCCGCCTCGATGATGCGCTCCCGCGCCTCATCCCGCGCCTCTTCTCGCCGCGCCCCTTGCCGCCGCGCCGCGCCATCCATGCGCCGCCTTCGCCTGTCGCTCTCCGCCGCCATGGCTCTCCCTGTTCGCTCGCCCACCGCCTCGCCAAGTGGCGCGTCGCCCGTTACTGACATGCCCCGCACGAACGCCCCAAGCCGCGCGACGCCCCGCGCACGTAAAGAAGGACCGGCGATGACCGACACAGATTACGAGACCATCCGGTACCGCGTCGCCGACGACGTCGCCACCATCTCGCTCAATCGGCCCGAGAAACTGCATGCGATGAACAAAGCGATGCGTTTGGAGCTCGCCGCCGCCTTCACCCGCGCCGGGGAAGAGGCCCGCGCCATTCTGCTCACCGCCGAGCCCCCCAGCGCGCCGGGGCAGAAGGCGGGGTTCTGTTCAGGGCAAGACCTCGAGACCGTGCGCGAGGAGGAGTTGGAGGACGTGGTGGCGCGGGAATACAACCCCATGCTCCGCGCCTTGGTGGAGGCGCCGATCCCCAGCGTCGCCGCGGTGAACGGACCAGCCGCCGGCGCGGGGCTGCATCTGGCGTTGTCCGTCGACATCACCTTCGCCGCCCGCTCGGCGAGCTTCACCGCGCCCTTCTCTCGCATCGGGCTGATGCCGGCGGCGGGCGGCAGTTATTGGTTGCCGCGTTTGGCCGGGCCCCAGCGGGCCGCCGGCATGGCCTATTTGGGCGAACCCATCTCCGCGGAGCAGGCGGCCGAGTGGGGTCTGATTTGGAAAATGGTGGACGATGACGCGCTGCTGGAGACGGCGGAAGCGGCGGCGCGGAAAATCGCCCGCGGTCCCACGGCGGCGTTTCGGTTCACGAAAGAAGCGTTTCGCGCGAGCCTCCACAGCGACTTTCCCACCCAGCTGGCGCTTGAGACGCGGCTTCAAGGCGCGGCCGGCCGCACGGAGGATTACTCAGAGGGCGTCTCCGCTTTCCTGGAGAAGCGACGGCCCGTGTTCCGGGGGCGCTGAGCGCAGAACGCCGCCTCTCTAAGGCTGGGACAGAAATGCAGCGTTGAACAGCGTCGTGAGCTCTCGCTCCACGTCTTGGAGACGCGTCTGGGTCGGCTCCGCCATGAAGGCGCGCAAACCGCCTTCGACCATCGCATGCGCCACGGGGCCTACGATATGGGGGGCGATGGGGCGGAACTCTCCGGTGGCGACGCCCTCGGCATATTGGGCGACGATCGCTTCGATCATGCGCGCGCCTGGCTGATATGAGCCCGTCAACAGAGGCGATGTGAGCGCGTAGAGCGGCATGACCGCGCGCCGGCGGGCGGCTTCTCGCAACACCGCGGCGAGCATCGGCGCGAAGCGTTCCCTCGGGCGCTCCGCCGCCGCCCATCCCTCCGCCATCGCGGCCAGGAACTGATCTTCCAAACGGCGATGCAAGGCGGCGAGAAGCGCGCTCTTGTCGGGAAACAGGCGGTAGACCGTCCCGACGGCGACGCCCGCCTCCCGCGCCACCGACGCCATGGTCGCACGCTCATAGCCCTCTGACGCAAAGAGCTTTTCCGCCGAGCCGAGTACAGCGGCGCGCTTGGCGTCCGGATCCATGACGCGTCGTTTTTCCATCGATTGTGAACTTTATTCAGTCTTGCCACGCCGCAAGATCCGCCCATCTCCAGCGGCGAATGAATAAGATTCATTCTCGCTGAACCTCGAAACGCAGACTGGCGAGAAGATTGGGATGGCGTCAATCCGCCGTTCGCGACAAGACAGGGAGAGGCGAAGCATGCGCGCCAAAAAGAGAAGGGAAGCGCCCCGTGAATGTTCGCACGCTCGGCGCCGCGTGTTGGCGCAAGCGGCGGGCCTCGCCGGCGCTGCGGCGCTCGGCCCGCTTGGGCGGCGCTCCGCCGCGGCCACCGAGCGGCTTGACGACCCCGAAGCGTGGCTCGGCGCGACCGCTTTGATCGATCACCGCGCGCCGCAGATCCGCGTCATCGCTCGCGCCGCGGCGCGCCGGGCCGGCGCGCGGGAGGCGGGCGCGGCCAGGGATGCGGCCAGAGATGCGGCCAGAGATGCGGCCAGAGATGCGGCCAGGGATGATGCGATCGCCCGGCTGTTGTTCGTCGAGGTGCGGGACCGCATCCGCTTCGGCTTTACCCGCGGTTTCTGGCGCCGGTCGGCCACGCAAGTGCTCGCGGACGGTCTCGGCTATTGCGTGACCAAGTCCACATTGTTCGTCGCGCTGTTGCGAGCTGCGGGGATTCCAGCGCGGCAAGTGTTTGTCGACATCGACAGAGAGGTGCTCCGCGGGATCGTCGATCCCGGGACGCCTTATGTCGATCACTGCTACGTGGAAGCCTTCATTGGCCAAACCTGGGCCCGCACCGACGCCTTCATCCTGGACCCGCCTCTATACGAAGCGGCGACGGCTCGACTGAAGCGGGAGGGTCGCGTGTTTGGCTACGGAGCCCATGTGGAGGGCCTCAATCACTGGGACGCGCTGCATCCCACTTTCAGCCAATTCGCTTTTCCCCATGCAGAGGCGATCAGCACGCGCGCATGGGGTCCGTATCAAGACGCCGACGCCTTTTACGGCGCGGCGCATCCGCCCGGCATGCGCCCATGGAACCGGCTGAACGCGCTGCTCCGCGCAGGATTTGGCGCGCTGTCGGACGGGGCCAACGCCCGGGCGAAGGCGATCCGCGCCGACGCAGGGCGGCTTTGAACGCCGTGCTGCGTGTCTGAACAGGATCTGCCGCGCCCACGCCCTAAGTGTTCGCCAAACGAAGGCGGCCAGGGAGCTTGGAATGGCGGAGGCGAAGGGCCCAAAAGGCGGCGGCGGCAAAGCGGTGCCCCAGGGCTCGACAACGCGATTGGCCAAGCTCGGCGGCCTGGCCGCCGGGGTCATGGGCGGCATGGCCGCGGAAGGCGCGCGGCGCTTGGCGGCCGGCGAGCGGCCTGATCTCCGCCGCATGCTGCTGACGCCCGCCAACGCCGCCCGCGTCGCCGATCGGCTCGCGGAGATGCGAGGCGCGGCCATGAAGGTGGGGCAGCTGCTGTCCATGGAGGCGGGCGATCTCCTGCCGCCCGAGCTGACGGAGATCCTCAGCCGGCTGCGCGCCGAAGCGCGGCCCATGCCCGGCCGGCAGCTCAAGCAGGTGCTGACCGCGGAGTGGGGCGCGGGTTTTCTCAGGAAGTTCGACCGCTTTGACGTGACGCCCGTGGCGGCCGCGTCGATCGGCCAAGTGCACCGCGCGCGCACCAAAGACGGCCGAGACCTGGCGGTGAAAGTCCAATACCCAGGCGTCCGCGCCAGCATCGACAGCGACGTGAACAACGTCGCCACCTTGATCCGCCTCTCGGGCCTCGCCCCCGACGGTTTCGACGTCGCGCGCCTGTTAGACGAGGCGAAGCGGCAGCTCCATGAAGAGGCGGATTATCGGCGGGAGGCGGCGCAGATGGCGCGCTTCCATGCGCTCCTCGGAGACGACCCGGCCTTTGAGCTGCCCGAGCCGGCCGACGATCTGTGCACCGACAACCTCCTGGCCATGACTTTCCTCGAAGGCCGCCCCATTGAGAGCGCGGAGACGCTGCCCCAGGAGGACCGGGACCGCATCGCCGCCGCGCTGTTGGCGTTGGCGCTCCGCGAAGTGCTCGAC
>JBCCTM010000164.1:0-7666 GCA_039198535.1 Pseudomonadota bacterium | reverse complement strand
GCAGCAAGTGAAGAACAGCGTGATCGTGCCGGTGGGCTCGAAGGGCGGGTTCTTCCCGAAGCAACTCCCCGCCCAAGGCGACCGGGAAGCAGTGCGCGCCGCCGCCATCGAGGCCTACAAGACCTTCCTCCGCGGCTTGCTGGATATCACGGACAATCTTGTGGACGGCGCGCCGACCCCGCCCGACAGCGTGGTGCGCCGGGACGATGACGATCCCTATCTCGTCGTTGCGGCTGACAAGGGCACGGCCACCTTCTCCGACATCGCCAATGAGGTGGCGGCGGAATACGGCTTTTGGCTCGGCGACGCCTTCGCCTCGGGCGGTGGCGAAGGCTATGACCACAAAGCCATGGGCATCACCGCCCGCGGCGCATGGGAGGCGGTGAAGCGGCATTTCCGCGAGCTCGGCCATGACACGCAAACAGAGCCCTTCGCGGTCATCGGCGTCGGCGACATGTCCGGCGATGTGTTTGGCAACGGCATGCTGCTCTCCGAACAAATCCGCCTGCTCGCCGCCTTCGATCACCGGGACATCTTCATCGATCCGGATCCCGACCCCGCGCGCAGCTTCGCGGAGCGCAAGCGGCTGTTCGAGCTGCCGCGGAGCAGCTGGGGAGACTATGACACCGCGCTGATCTCCAAGGGCGGCGGCGTGTTCTCTCGGAGCCTGAAGTCGATCCCGCTGACCGATGAGATCCGAGCGCTCACAGGACTGGCCACCCCGGCGGCGACCCCGTTTGAACTGATCCGCGCCTTGCTGGGCGCCAAAACGGATCTCCTCTGGTTCGGCGGCATCGGCACCTACATTCGCGCCGCTGAGGAAAGCGACGACGAGGTGGGCGACCGCGCCAACGATGCGGTGCGGGTGTCCGCGGACGCGGTGCGCGCGCGGGTGGTGGGAGAAGGCGCCAATCTGGGCGTCACGCAGCGCGGGCGCATCGCGCTGTCCCATGGTGGAACGCGGATCAACACAGACGCCGTCGACAATGCGGGCGGGGTCGATTGCTCGGACCATGAGGTGAACATCAAGATCGCCCTCGGGGCCGCTGAAGCCGCGGGCGCTCTCACGCGGGAAGACCGCAACACGCTGTTGCGCGACATGACCGACGAAGTCGCGGACCTGGTCCTCTCCTCCAACTACGCGCAGACCGGCGCGATCTCCGTGATCGAAGCGAAGGCGCCCGCGCGGCTCGATCGGCATCAGCGCTTCATGCGCGCCGAAGAGGCGGCGGACCGGTTGGATCGCGCCGTGGAGGCGCTGCCCGATGATGAGGAGATCGCGGCGCGGGCTAAAGCTGGACGGGGACTGACGCGGCCGGAGCTGGCGGTGCTGGTCGCCTACGCCAAGATCGGCATGCAAAAAGCGTTGATCGACAGCGACTTACCCGACGACCCCTACCTTGAACGCTGGCTGATCGACTACTTCCCGGCGCCCATGCGCGCCCGGTTCGCGGCGCAGATCAAGCAGCACAGGCTGCGGCGCGAACTGATCGCAACGGTGGTGGCCGACGCCTTCGTGAATGAGGGCGGGCCGTCCCTGGCGATCCGGCTCAAGGAGGAAACCGGCGCGGCGGAGCCCGATGCGGCGAAGGCCTTCCTGATCGTGCGGGAGCTGTTCGGCCTTGGCGGCCTCGGCGCGGAGATCGACGCGCTGGACAACAAAGTCGCCGCGGAAGCGCAGATCGCCATGCGCCTACGGCTCCAGGACGCTCTGAGCGGGCAGTGCCTGAGCCTTCTGCAACGCGGAGATCTGGGCTCCGTGTCCGACGCGTTGGAGCGCTATGGCGACGGGGTTGCGGAAGTCGCTTATGGCGTGGGCAGTTTGCTCTCGGCCTATTCGCGCGACCGGCTTGATCAAGCGGCGGAGGCACTTCGGGAGGCGGGCGCGCCATCGGAATTGGCGCAAAGCGTGGCCTCGTTCGAGTTTTTGGGCGGGGCCATGGATGTCGTGACCACCGCCCAGCGCCTTGAGCGGGGCGTGATCGAGACGGCGGCCACCTACTTCGCCGCCGGCGCGCGCTTCGGGCTCGATTGGCTGCGGATCAGCGCATGGGATGTGACGCCCAGCGATGATTGGGAGCGCATCGCCATCGGCCGGCTCGTGGCGGATCTCCGCGCCCAGCAATCGGCCATCGCCGCCTCGGCGCTCTCCAATGGCGCGGTCGGCTCCTGCGGCGGCGGTTGCGTGGACGCATGGGCGGACGCGCATGCGACTTTGGTGGCGCGGGCGGATCGGGTGTTCGCGGAGCTCCGCAGCGATGGCGAGTTGTCGGTGGCGAAGCTGGCGGTGGCGTCCTCGCAATTGCGGGGCTGGGAGTAGCGAGCCAGGCGGGGTTAGGCGACCCATTCCGCGCGCACATCCTCGTCCACCTCCGCGGCGGCGGGGGCGGAGGGGGCGGCGGCGAAACGCCCAGGGTCGAGCCGGCTCCGCGCCAAAACCGCGGCGCCGCGGACCAGCGGGCTGTCATCGTCCAACCGGGCCTCCGTGGCGGCGGCGAGCGCCCCATCGCCGCTATTGCCCATGGCGATCAAGACATTGCGGACAAAGCGGTCCCGTCCGATGCGCTTGATCGGGCTGCCGGAGAAGACGTCCCGAAAGCCCGCATCGTCCAGCCCCACCAAATCCAGGAGGCGCGGCCGCTGTAGCTCCAACCGGGCCCAATATCGCGTCTCTGACGCGGTCTGCGCAAATTTGTTCCAGGGGCAGACCGCCAGGCAATCGTCGCAGCCATAGATCCGATTGCCGATCAGCGGCCGCATCTCCCGGGGGATCGGGCCTTTCAGCTCAATGGTCAGGTAAGAGATGCAACGGCGCGCATCCAACTGGTAAGGCGCGGGAAACGCCGCTGTCGGGCAGACGTCCAGGCACCGGCGGCAATCGCCGCAACGATCCTGGTGCGGCGCGTCCGGCGTGAGGCGAAGGGTGGTGAAAATCGCGCCGAGGAAAAACCAGGAGCCAAGCTCCCGCGAGACGAGATTGGTGTGTTTGCCGCGCCATCCGAGCCCCGCGGCCTCGGCCAGCGGCTTCTCCATCACCGGCGCGGTGTCCGCAAACACTTTGATCTCGCCGCCGGCCTCATCGATCAGCCATCGCCCCAGCGCCTTCAGACGCTTCTTTAAGACGTCATGGTAGTCCCGGTTGCGGGCGTAGACGGAGATCGCGCCATGGTCGCGCTCCTCAAGCAGCGCCATCGGATCGCTGCTGGGCCCGTAATTCTCCGCGAGCATGATGACGGACCGGGCCGCGGGCCAGAGCGCGGCCGCGCTCTCCCGCCAGGCGACGCGCTTGGCCATCCACGCCATCTCGCCATGGCGGCCCGCCTCCAGATACGCGCGCAGCTGAGCCCCTGCGTCGGCGGCGGCGTTGGGGCCGCACACGCCCAGATCCGCGAAGCCCAGCCGCCGCGCCTCCGCGAACAGCCGGCTCTTCAGCGTGTCAACCTGTTCCGCCGTCTGCGCCATGTCCCAAAGCTAGGCGAGACCTAAGGATTTGACGAGAGCCCGACGGAAACGGACCACCGCAGGGCGGGCTTTCAGCTAGAAATCCAGATCGCCATAGCTCGCGCTGGGCGGCAAGCGCGGCGCGCGGTCGGCGAGAAGACCGTGGAAAGAGGGGCGGCTTTTGATCAGCGCGTACCAGTCGCGGAGAGGGTCCTCGCCCGCGGCGTCGAAGGGCCGGTCGCCGAGATAGTCGAGCACGGAAATCTGCGCGGCGAGCGCGAAATCGGCGACGGTCAGCCGGTCATCCGCCAGCCAGCCGCGGGCGTCCACAAGCGCGGCGGCTTCATCGGCGAGGGCGCGGCGCGCGGCGGCGCTGGCCGCGCGCACACGGTTCATGTCGGGGCCGCCCTGGTGAAATTCGGCCTTCAAAAAGCGCTCAGCGAAAGGCGGCTCGACGGCGAGGCGCCAGAAAGTTGATCCCGCCCATTCCGTGAGCCGACGCGCCTCCGCCCGGGCGGCGGGCTCCGATGGCCATGGAGCCCAAACCCGTCCGTCTGGCGCCGCCGCCGGCCAGTCTGCGCTCTGACCAAGCTCATCCAGATACTCAACGACGGCCCAGACCCCGCCGACCGACAGCGCCCCGCCGCCTGAAACACTCTCGCCCGCGATCAAAATCGGACCAATCCGCGCGTCGAACGGGTCGCATTGGGGATCTACGCCAGCGGACAGCGCCGCGGCGCCGGCCGCCTCAATCTCAGCCGCCGCCGCCATCCGAGCCGCGGGCAGAGACCGGGCCTCCACGGGCGCGCCCAACTCCGCAATGACAAGACGGGCCAGCCGACCGAACGGGGAGAGCGGCGCATGGAGCAGGATCACGGTCGGCTCCTTCTCGTCTGGCGGCCGCGGCGGAAAAGCTGGTCTACTCAAGGAGCGCGGACGCAATCGGCGCCGCCGGTCTTCTCCAAGGTGCGCGCGCCGTCGATCACCGCGGCGACACGGTCCAGCCGCTCCGCCGGCAAATCCGCGGGATCAAAGCGCCGTGGCGCGGGCAGCACCGCCGCCAGGCGCGCCGCGCTGTCCAACTGCAACGTGTCCGATCGGGATCGGAACGCCGCCTCCGCGCCCGCCGCCACGCCAAACTTGCCGGGGCCGAACTCGGCGACGTTGAGATAGACCTCCAAAATCCGTTCTTTGCCCCAAAAGATCTCAATCAGCGCCGTGAACCAGAATTCGAGCGCCTTGCGCACCAGCGAGCGCTGCGGCCACAGAAACACGTTTTTCGCGGTCTGCTGGGAGATCGTGGAGGCGCCGACCAGACGCCCGCCGCCCCGCCAGACCGCCACGGCGCTGCGCAGCGCCTCAAGATCGAAGCCGCGATGGGCGCAGAAATTGGCGTCCTCCGCCGCGATCACCGCGCGGCGCATGGGCTCGGCGATTTGCTCGAGGGGGCGCCAATGGCGCTCCGTCTCCCCGAGGCGCCACCGCTCCTGCGCCATCAGGACGGTGTAGGGCGGGTCGACATAGCGGAAGAGCAGGACCAGAGCGAGGCTGAGGGCGATGAAGCCGTAGACCAGCCGCCCGGCCCAGCGAAGCGCCAGCGCGGGCCAGATCTCACGATACGCCGGCTTTCGCCGACCGGCGCCCCGACGACGCAGCACGCGCGCCCAAGCCGAAGGCCTTAAGGTCCGTTGCATTTGGGTTAGACCCCTCTGCTCCCTTCCCGGAGCCACCGCCGCACCAAGACGGCGCGCCGCGGCTGCGCGGTGCGGCTGCGTCTCCCCGATGCGCCCTTGCGCTGTCAAGCTACGTGCGCTCAAAGCCGGCGGATCGTGCACGCCACCCCTTTCGCACGCAGGCGGCGGCAGAGACGCAGCGCCTCGGCGCGGGACGAGCGCCCCAGATAGGCGCCGTAGCGTCGCCTGCGTTCAAGCAGGATGTGCCCGGGCTCATGCGCCAGCAGCCCGGGACGACGAACCCGCAACTGGCGAAGATACCGTTGCGCGACATGGCGTTTCGCATGGCCGGCGAGGCGCACGCCCCAAGCCGGCCGTGGCCCGCTTGCAAGCCCCTGCGGGGGCGCGAGCCGCCGGGTCTCGGCAAGCGCCACGCAGCCTTCCTGGAAGGAGACGTCCCGACGGAGGCGCATGGCCCGGACCACCGTCGCCCGCGCGGGCGGGTCGCTCACCCAAGCGGAGACGGGATGCCCCGTGATCTCAGCCACATACCCCTGGGTCTCAGCCGGCGCGCCCCGTCGCCCGCGCAAAACGGCCTCCGCGCGCGCCTCGCCAGCGTTATACGCCACCGCCGCCATGCCAAGGGAGCCGAAGCGCGCGTCCAGATGGGCCAGATAGATCGCTGAGGCGCGCAAAGCGGCGGCGGGGTTGAATGGGTCTTCAAGGCCGCGGCGGCGCGCCGTGGCGGGCATGAACTGGGCGACCCCTTGCGCGCCCTTATGGCTCACCGCGTCCGGATCGAAGAGGCTCTCCTTCCAGAGCAGCCGCGCCAGAAAGGCCGGCGGCGCGCCCGCGCCCATCGCCGCGCGCTCCACCGCAGCGCAGAAACTCGGCGCATAGCCCCGCCCCGGCGCGATGCAGATGGGATCGGCGAGGGACGGATGGTCGATCCCCGGCGCGCACCAAGCGCGCGACGGGGCCCTCGTGTCCGCAAGGAACGGATCGAGCGCGCAGAAGAAGGCGAGCGCAGCGAGCAAAACAGCGCCGCGCGCGCTCCGCCTTCGTCCGGGCCTCGTCAAACCCTGCATGGCCCCCGCTTTCGCGCGCATTAGGCCTCCCGCTCGCCGCCTGCCATGTTACACGCTACTGAAGACTTATACCGAGGTCGGGGCCCGCGACGCCGCAGGCGCTTCGGCCGGATCTGCTTGGGAGGGCGGATGATCACCATGGTGACGACACAGGCGACGAGCCGCTTTGGCAGAGAAACAGCGACAGGGGCTCGCCTTTTGACGGGGGCGGTCACCATCGCCTCCGCCTTCTTCCTGGCCTTCTTCCTTGCAGCCCCCACGGCGCAAGCGGAGAAAGCGCAGGATCAGGCGACCAGCGCCTCAGAGGAGGCCGCGTCTGGCGTGGCGCTCATGGAGGCGACGGGCCTCGACGTGGTCCTGAAGCTCGTGGAGGAGGGCGTCCAAGCGCAGGTGCGGGATAGCGGCGGCGATCATTCGCAAACCGCCATTGAATTCGCCGCCGACGCGTTTGACGGCGACGCGCTGACGCAGGCGGTCGCCAAGGACATCGACGCGCTTCCGGCCGAGACGCGCGAAGCGGTCAGCGCGTTCTACGCCTCAGAGACGGGATCGAAGCTCGCGGCCATGGAGCGCGAAATCAATCTGGCGCTGGGCGAAGAGTCGAGCGAGTTGGCCAAGCTGGTGCTGACCGAGGGCGGCAAGTTGAAGGATGATGAGACCTTCGGCCCGCTGGTGAAGTCGGTGCGGCGCGACGGGGGATCCCTCGCCTTCAATGACAGCACGCTGCGCGTCACCACCTACGCGCTCTTGGTGGGCGTTGGAGATCTGCGGGACGTGCAAGATCAGACGGTGATCGATGAGAAGATCGACGGGGAGCTGAAGGGCATCTGGGAGCTGATCCACGATTTCGACGACAGCGCCTACGCCTATGGGTTCCGCGAGGCGAGCGCCGAAGAGTTGGACGCCTACGGCGCCTTTTACCGGACAGAAGCCGGCGCGGCCTTCGTGGAAGTGGCGCGCGCCTCGGTGCGGCGGCGGTTAGACGCGGCGAGCAAGGATTTCGAGCTCCGGCTCAGGAACCCTGGCAAAAAGACCAAGAGCTGACGCGACGGGCGGCGTGCGGGCGATATCAGCGCTGGTATCTGATGATAAGCGGCATGACCGGGCGACCTCGTGATCGGGTGACTGGTCATTGGGTGACCGTGTCGTAGAGCCGGCGAGCGGCAGACCTTCCTTCGTCAATGGATCCGGGCGTGTCTTTCGAGCGCGGTCCGTTGAAGGCGTGGGGGGTACACCATCGGGTCGACCGCTAAGCCAGCCTCAGACGCCTCTCTTGGGCGCCGGCGATCGACAGAGCCGGCGTTACGGCGCAGCTTGGACACAATCGAAGTTGGATCATGGCCGGGCAAATCGCCATGGTCGCGTTTCTGTTCGCTCTGACCCTGGTCTCGCCCGCCGCCGCGCCCCTCGCTTTGGTGGTCGCCGTGTTCCTGGTGATGACGACGCTGGCCACCCAGGACGCCG